>JBAMLS010000001.1:0-69413 GCA_039793445.1 Minisyncoccales bacterium
CAACAGTGAAACTGTATATAGTCGGGGGTCAGGTTTTGAGGTTTTTTTGTCTTGATTTATGGATTAAATTTGGTAAGATAATAGAAAAAGTTTGAATTGGTTTAGTTTGAGCACTCGTAGTATTAGATGCGAACTCTAATTCGTTAGAGAAAATTAAATTTTCTTTGTTATCGGACGGGATTTCCGCCCCGCCCGCCTTCAGGCGAGCGGGGCTTTTTCCTGCCGAAAAATTTTTAGAATTTCCCGAATAAGGAATTTTTGCTTGACAGCAAAATTTGATATAATGGAAGCGGACACAACATTGCTTTTGGCAATAAAGAGCGGAAATTTCTGTTTACAATGCCGAAAGGTGTTGTGTCCGCAGGATTGCCGCTTTTTGATAATAATTAATAAACTTAAAAAAACATGAATAAAATAAAATTCAAACAATGCGCCATTTACACAAGGATTTCAACTGACATGCAAGCTTAAAAAGAATTTTCATCTTGCGAAGCTCAGGAAGAAAAAATCAAGTCTTTTGTAAAAAGCCAAGATAATTGGCAAATTTTCAAAGTTTATTCTGACGCCGGCTACACCGGGGCAAATACAAATCGGCCTGCTCTCCAAAAACTGCTTGAAGACATAAAACAAAGGAAAATTGACATAGTTCTGGCTTACAAAATAGATAGATTAACTCGTTCACAAAAAGATTTTTATCAACTGATTGAGGTTTTTGAACAATATAATGTTAGCTTCATTTCTATCACTGAGAGATTTGATACCTCTATTCCGGCCGGCAGATTATTGAGAAATATAATGCTTACCTTTGCTCAATTTGAAAGAGAATTAACTTCAGAAAGAACACGGGATAAATTGTTAGAAAGAGCTAAAAAAGGAATGTGGAATGGCGGACATACACCTTACGGCTATGAAAGAAAAAACAGAAAACTCATCATAAACAAAAAAGAAGCTGAAACTGTCAGGTTGATTTTTGAAACTTATTTTGAAACAGGCTCTGTAGATGAAGCTTACGACATATTAAAAGAGAAAAACATCAAAAATAGACAAGGGGAAATTTTCTCCAAGGCCCATCTTGCTCTAATTTTAAGAAAAATCGCTTATACAGGAAAAATAAAATACGCTGACCAGATCTATCAAGGAATTCATCAGCCAATTATTTCTGAAGAACTCTTTAAGCTGGCTCAGAAAGTTCACAAAAAAAGAATAAGGAAATTTAGAATTTACAAATATTTTCTATTGGGCGGTCTGATTCGTTGTAAAGAATGTGGTTATAAAATGAGCGCTTGTTTTACCAACAAACATAAAAATGGAAAACTTAAAAGGTATTATTACTATCGTTGTACCTGCGTCAACAAAAAAGGTTGGCAGGCCTGCTCAATAAAGGAAGTTTCAGCCGAAAGAATAGAAAATTATATTTTAGAAAATTTAGAAAGAATTTCTCTAGATAAAGATTACATAGAAAATCTTGTTTTTAAGCTAAATCACGGCTTAAATACGCCATGCGAAGCCGGAACCGAACCATCACGAGTATGGTCTAAATTTTCTACTGAAACAATAATTTCTATTCTTCAATCTTTTCTTTTTGGTCTTGCTACCCAAAGAGGAACAGAAAGAAATCTTTTCGCCAAAAGATTTATCAAAGAAATTATTTATTCAGGAGAGAACATCAAAATTAATCTATTTTATTCGGGAAATTTTAAAAATTTTTCGGCAGGAAAAAGCCCCGCTCGCCTGAAGGCGGGCGGGGCGGAAATCCCGTCCGATAACAAAGAAAATTTAATTTTCTCTAACGAATTAGAGTTCGCATCTAATACTACGAGTGCCCTCACCAGGAATCGAACCTGGATCGCTTGCTTAGAAGGCAAGCACTTTATCCGTTAAGCTATGAGGGCAAATTAAGGACGGGGCTATTCTATCCGTTGAACTACAGGGCAAGTGGCCCCGGAACAGATCGGAAAAATAAATCGGCAAAAAGCCAAAGTGGGAATCTCTTGCTAAATTATGAAAAATTTAGCAAATACTGATTCCCAAGGAAAAAGGTATGGCCGATTTTTTCGAAAAGTCCAGGGCCAATTTTATTTTAATAGATTTAAAGTTGATTTGTCAATTAAAATCTTTCTTCTTTTTCTAATTGTATATTTTGGATTGGGTTATCTTGATTTTCAAAACTTAAAAAAGTCCAATCTACAGGCAAAATAATTTTTGAAATTTGGAGTTCATCTATTAACCCAGAAAAATAATTACTTTCCTGGGAATTTGGATTTGATTTGCCAATCAAAAAATAACTTTCTGAATTATAAAAATTTCTACCCGAAAAATTATATGAAATTTCTTCTTTATTTCTATTTATAAAAAGTGTGAGTTTGTCTTTTGAAAATGAGAAAGAAAGAAAATTCCATTCATTTAATTTAACATTTTGCGGAAAATTAAAATTTTCATTATTAACTAAAAAATTTAAATTGCCCATAATTTTTTCTTGGTTTTGAGAAGAAGTTGAATTTGTTGAAGTGGTAGAGGTAACATAGAAACTAAGATAAAGACCTAAATTATTCCCGTTTTTATCTTGTAAAACAAAAATTGGCTTATTTTTATATTCTTTATTATTTAAATCAAATACTTCATTTTTTATATCATTAGTTGATGTTGTATTTGTTTCATTTGGCGTATTTGTTATATTTGATGGATTTGTTTCCTCATTAGATGGATTTGTTTCCTCATTAGATGGATTTGTTTCCTCATTAGATGGATTTATTTCCTCATTAGATGGATTTGTTTCCTCATTAGATGGATTTATCACCTTTGGTTTTATTTCACCTTTTGGAAAAATCCATATTTGAAAAGTAAAACCATCTAAAAGTTTATCTTCTTGTAATCCCCTTAAAGATAAACCAGATGTTCCATCTAAAAATAAAGATTTATAAATTTTTCCATTTTCTTTCTTTGAAATATTATTATCTGACAACAAAAGAATATTATTTTTAGTTGAATCTAAGGGAAAATTTAGTTCATCAAAATGAAAAACACAAACAAAATTTTCGTTGTAAACATAATTTATTTTATATAAACTGGTAGCAGTATTATCATAATAGATATAAATATCCTTTTCTTTTTGAAGGGGGGCTTCATCTAATTTTAAAAAAGATAAAATATTACCAGTTTCATTATTTATTGAAATTATTTCTTTGGGTATTATTTCTTTTTTTTCTGGATCAAAAAAAATAATTTTATTAGCATTTAAATTTTTATTTTTAAAATCTTCGCTCGAAATAGAAAGCAAAAAAGGAAAATCTTTTAAATCTGAATTGAGATCTTTAAAAGGCAAAATTTTAATTTTTTTTCTAAATTCAAAATTAGGGCTAAACCATGGATCTTCAAAAGGCAACGAAGTAAAAAGATTCTGCCCTTTTTCTGAATAAACTTGAAAAAGTTCTCCTGTACCCTCTAAAATACAATAAAGTTTAAATTCTTTTCCATCTTTAGATGTTTTATACCGATAACAATATTGAGAATTATTTTCATTAAATAATGGGTCTCTTAATATATTATCGGAAATTTGTTTTTGAAGATCACTGTTATCAAAACAAATCCAAGAAGTAGAAATTGGATAAATATTATTCTTTTTAAAATAATTATCAATCCTCGATTTTAAAAGTAATAAATCTTGTTTCCGCTGCTCGTCTCTTATTTTAATTATATTTCCAGAATAATAAAAATAAGAAGCAAGAAAAATAAAAAATATTATAGTTAGATAAATAAAAAATTCTATTTTAGAGAAATTTTTTAAATTGTTGAACATAAAAAAACGATAAGAGTCGTATAATATTTAGTATTCAGAGAGATTCTGGTCGTTCAACTAAAACAACAGAGATTTCAAATGTCTTTTTATCTCTTAATACTTTTAGAATAACATTATCGCCAGGAGAATATTTTGTAATTATTTTGGAAAGAGAATTTTGGGAAGTAATTTTTTCTCCATTTAACTCTAAAATGATATCGCCCTCTTTCAAACCAGCTTTTTCAGCCGGAGACCCAGGAATAACTCCTGGTTCATTGTTTTCTTCGTTTTTTACTATCAATGCTCCATAATCTATTGTTAAATGATATTTTTCTTTTACTTCTTGATTTATCAAAATATATCTTACTCCCAACCAGGGATAAATAATTTTTCCAATTGTTTTAATTTGTTCTACATCTCTTTTTGCTTTATTAATAGGGATTGCAAAACCAATATTTTGAGCATCCTGCGCCATTGCTACATTTACACCTATTACTTGACCTTTTAAATTTAAAAGAGGACCCCCCGAATTACCGCTATTTATTGCAGCATCTGTTTGAATCACATCTTCTAATATCTCCACCATACCAGCCCCAGAAGCTGTAATTGTTCTCCCCAAACCTGAAATAACACCCATTGAAACAGTATTTCTGAATTCCCCTAACGCATTACCAATAGCAATCACAATCTGACCTATTTGTAAATTAGAAGAATCACCCATTTGAATTGGTTTAAATGAAGTTAAATCAGTAACAGGTTTTTGAATCTTTATAATTGCTAAATCTTGAATGGGATCTAAAGCTAAAACTTTTGCATCATATTTTTTCCCATCATTAGTAATAATCGTATATTGTGCTTTTTTATCTGAAACTACATGTTTATTTGTTAATACTAAACCATCTTCTGAAATAATAAACCCGGTTCCACCCCCTACTTCTCTTTTTTCGGTGCCTTTTTGCTTATATTGAGGAATCTGAAAATCGGGAAAATTAAAATCTTCTGGTCCAAAAAAATCTTTAAAAGGATTAATATAATATTGTTCAAAAACGGGCAAATCTTTTGTAATAATTATACTGACTACAGATGGCGAAGCTTCTTTGACCACTTTTATAATGTTTTCTTCAAGCCCTGCTGTAGATTGATAATTACTTTCTTCTTTTAAAGAAGAAGGGGTTGAAGTAATATTTTCTTTTTTTTCAATAAAAAGTTTTGGTGGTGAAAATCTGATTCTTATAGAAAGAATTTTATTAATTTCTTCTTTAATTAAAGGATAATACTTTATCCCGCTAATAAAGCCTACTATAAAAAATATTAAAAAGCTTGCAAAAAGAATTATTTTAAAATTTTTTCTATCATTCTTTTTGTTTTCATTATTTTGTTTTTCTTGAAAATTTGTTATTTCCATATTTTTAATTTTAAATTAAAATATTTTAATATATAAGGGAAGAAAATCAATAATCCAATTATTATAGAACCTAAAGAAGTTAATAATACTGCGCTTGCTGACAAATCTTTTATTCTTTTTATTTTTGGATCATTATTTGGGTTCAAGAAATCTAATATCCTCTCGATTTGAGAATTTAATAGTTCCAAGCTTAAAACAATAATAATAATTAGAAACAAAACTAACATTAAATAAACTGAAAGTTGAAAATAAAAAGCTAAAATAATTGTAAAAATGCCAATAAAAACCTGAATTTTAAAAGTTTGTTCTTCTAAAATTGCTATTTTAAAACCAGAAAAAGCATTTTTAATACTTTTTATTAATTTCTTAAAAGAAATTCCTCTTTGAATTTCAGAAGCCATAATAATAATTCTAAATCTTTATAACCTTTTCTTCAATATCTGAAATTCGTTTTAAGAAAATAGTAAAAACTATCAAAAAAGAAAAAGAAACTATAAGAAAAATATAATTTACTTTCAAATTTAAAATTAGAAATTTAATTTTAGAAAAATAATTTAATATCAAAACAAAATATTTTAAAAAAATAAAAACTGAAAAAGAAAAAATTATTGAAAGCTTTGGTAATAAAGAACCTAAAAATAAAAATAAAATTCCGCCGAAAATTATTAAAGGAAAAATAGGAAAAATTAACAAATTAGTAATTGGAAAGAAAAGAGGAATTTTTTGAAAATAAAACAATAATAAAGGAAAAATAAAAACTTGAGCAGAAAAAGTTATTGCCAAATTTTCTTTTATTTCTCTATTTTGCAAAATTTTAATTTTATCAAAAATTTTGTTAAAAAATTTTTGATAAAAAATTAAACCTAAAACAGCTAAAAAAGAAAGTTGAAAGCTAATACTAAATCTTAATAAAAAAGGGTTTAAAGAAAGCATTAAAATAGCGCTATATAATAAAACTCTTTCTTCTTCAGCTTTTCTACCCAATAATTTAGATAAAAAAACTAAACTAGTCATCACTCCTGCTCTTATTGCCGATGCTGGAAATCCAATAAAAATAATATATAACCAAGAAAAAAATATTGTTAAAATTATTGCTTCTTTTCGCCAAAAACCAAGATTTAATAAATACCCAAACAAATATACAGTAAAAATCGTAAGGTGAAAGCCAGAAATAGCCACAATATGACTTAAACCTGTATTAGATAAATCTTCTTTTATTTTTTGATCTGAAATTTTATTTCCTAAAAGTAAAGCTGAGAGAATCTGTGCTTCTTCTTGAGGTAAATTTTCAAAAATAAGTAAATTAAATTTTTCCCTTAGATTATAAAAGAAAGGTTCTTCTGTTAAAATAATTTTATTTTTATTAAAATCTTTTGAATAACTTATTCTCATCATACCAAAAGATAAAAAAATCAAACATAATGAAAATGCAATTATTTTTTTATTTCTTTTAAAAAACAAAAGATAAAGAATTCCTAAAATTAATGGTTCAAGAATTAATAAATTTGGAAGGGCAAAAAAAGAAGATAAAAATATTCCAAAAAGATAAGAAAGACAAACTAATAAAAAAATGGTAGATTTTGACATTATCTTTTAAAATTTTTAGCTAAAACTAAACCACATAAAAAACCGCCTATATGAGCCAAATAAGCTACGGAGGTTTGAATATTTAAATTAATAAGTTGATATAAAAACCAAATTAAAATAAAAATTATTGCTGGAATACTTATTATTTCTAAAAAAAAGAAAAATGGAATAAGAGTTTTTATTTGATTTTTGGGAAAAAAGATTAAATAGCCACCTAAAATACCTGAGATTGCCCCAGAGGCGCCAATTAAAGGAGTATTCAAGTCTTTAGAGAAAAAAACATAAAAAATTGACGAAAATAAGCCGCAGATAAAATAAAATTTTAGAAAATTTAGATGACCAAGTTTTTTTTCTAAATTTTTACCAAAAACCCATAAAAACCACATATTTCCCAATAGATGTAATAAATTACCATGTAAAAACATATAGGTAAAAAGTGTAAGTATTTTTTTTCCTTCTAAAATTTTTTGAGGTATTAACCCATATTCTTTTATAAAAAAATTAAAATTGTGTAAAGAATAAAGGAAAAATAATATATTTATTAAAATTAAAAAAAATACAAAAATTGGTTTTTTGTTTGAAATTTTCTTTTCATCAGAAAGAAGAAGCATAAATTATTTTCTAATTTGGCAAGCTTCAAAAAAAGGAGATAGTACTTTTTGAATTTCTATTAGATATTCTATTGGATAAGGATTAATTTTTTCAAAATCGCTAGAAAGTGTATTTTTAGGCACAAAATTTTGTAAAAAATATTTTGGCAGTTTTTGACCAGCGGCAACATTATAAATCCATTTGGCTATTTCTAAAATATCGTTTTTATCTAATAAAGTCGGAATAATAGTTGTTCTAAATTCATAATCAATCTTGCCTTGCTTTAAAATTTCAACACTTTTTTCGATGTTTGAAATAATCCTTTGAATAAATAAATTATCATTTATTCCAATTACCTTACCATATTTTTCTTTTGGTGCTTTTACGTCTAAAGCAACGTAATCTATAAGTTTTAGATCTATTAAATTTTGCACCATTTCAGGATTGTATCCATTTGTATCAAGTTTTATTAAAAAGCCAAGGTTTTTAATTTTACTACAAAATTCTAAAAGTTCTTTATATAAAGTTGGTTCACCACCTGTTATAGTTACTCCCTCTAAAAAACCCCTTCTTTCTTTTAGGAAAGAAAAAAAATCTTCTACCGAAATTTGAAAGTGATTTTTTGTTAATTCTGGTAAAACTAAATCTTTATTATGACAAAAGGGACACCTAAAAGGACAATTAATTAAAAAAACAGTACAAGATAATTTTCCTGGATAATCAATAAGAGAAAGTTTTTGAAGTCCACCTATTTTAATATTTTCTAAATTTTCCATAAAATAAAACCGACTCTACAATTTTATTAACTCTTGCTTTTTAATTTTAAATGTTTTTCTTTCTTTATATTCCTGTTGTTTACCAAAATTAAATTGATTAACTGGTCTTAAATATCCAACTACCCTTGTATAAACTTCGCAAGGCTGTTTAATTGTACATTTTGGACAATAAAAATGTTCTCCTTCTAAATAACCATGTACAGGACAGATAGAAAAAGTAGGAGTTATCGTAATATAAGGTAATTTAAATGTTTCAAATACTCTTTTTATAAGTTTTTTTACACCTTCGCCGTCTTGCATTCTTTCGCCTAAAAATATATGAAATACACTTCCACCTGTATATTTACAAGTTAAATCATCTTGTAAAGATAAAGCTTCAAAAACATCGTCGGTATAATTTACCGGCAACTGAGTACTATTTGTATAATAAGGAACTTTTTTTGTGCCAGCAGTAATAATATCTGGATATCTTTCTTTATCCTTTAAAGCCAATCTATATGCTGTAGATTCAGAAGGAGTTTGCTCTAAATTATAAAGATTTCCAGTTTCATTTTGATATTTTACTAATCTTTCTCTCATAAAATCCAAAATTTCAAGAGCAAAAGATTTTCCTTTTTTAGAACCAATATCTTCTCCCAAAAAGTTTAAAAGAGCTTCATTCATTCCTACTAAACCAATTGTTGAAAAATGGTTTGCATAATATTGATCTCTCATTTTTTTAATATCAGATAAATAATATCTAGAATAAGGATAAAGTCCTTTTTCTATATAATTTTCTAATGCTTTTCTTTTTATTTCTAAACTCTCTTTAGCTAAATCCATAATTTTACCCAATCTTTCAAAAAATTCTTTTTTTGTTTTAGACAAATAGCCAATTCTTGGCATATTGATCGTGCAGACCCCCGTACTGCCGGTCTTCGCGCCCGCGCCGAATAATCCGCCACCGCCTCGATTGTAAAGTTCTTTAAGGTTGAGCCGAAGCCGACAGCACATGCTGCGGACATCTTCAGGCTTCATTTCTGAATTAATATAATTTGCGAAATAATTGATGCCATATTTTGCTGATGCTTCAAAAATTCCATCAAATGCAGATTCATCCCAAGGAAAATCTTTAGTGATATTTATCGTTGGAATGGGAAAAGTAAAAACTCTTCCTTTAGCATCGCCCTCTAAATAAACCTCATAAAGGGCTTTGTTAAAAATTTTCATTTCTTCTTCAAATTCTCCATAGGTTTCCTTTTGGGATTTGCCGCCAATAATCACTGGTAATTTAGCAAAAACCGGTGATGGTTTTAAGTCTAAAGTAATGTTGGTAAAAGGCGTATTGTGAAAAACTAAGCATCCTGTTCCTCCAACGAAATTTTCTTGTGGGAGATCAACTGAAATATCATATTCAAATTCTTTCTCATAAGAAACCTCTTCTTTGTTAAGACAAACTCTGGCTTCAAAATCACCCACTCTGTATTGTTTTCTCCCATATTTGCTGTTTTCTTTAAAAACCCGGATAATATATTGATCTCTCCAATTTTGATTATTTTTGCTTACTTTTTCTGTGTAAACACTAAAACGAATATCTTGTTGAGATAAAAGCAAACTTAAACTTAGAGAGAGCTTTTTGGAAGTTGTAGAAAAATCCCAATGATTTTTGTATTCGGTCGCCTCTCCTTTTAATAATGTTTCAATAAATATTCTCTGAAGGTCCGGAAATAAATTAAAAATATACCAAGGAATAACTTTATTGAAAGATAAAATACCACCACTTAAACTAACAATTTCTGCCAATAATCCTTTAGCGGCAATTTTGTAAACATTCTGAACTTTATTTCCCTTTTGAGAATAACCCTTGCTCTCTTCACTTTTCCCCAAACTCTTAAGAAATTTTAAGGTTTCTAAAATTTCTTCTTTATTCTTTCTTTCGGCCTGGGAGAGATAGGCCGAAACAGACATTCCTTTGTGTCCTTCTCCAACATACCAAGCACAAAGTTTAACAAAATTCTCCAATAATTTACCCTTTAAAATTCTGGGGTACCAAATTTTACTGTTTTTTAACCTGAACTTGATATTTTGTTTCTGATCTCCAAACTTTCTCCAGATATCATATCTAATTGATTTTCTTTTTAACCAATCTTTCCAAATACTTTTATCTCTTATGCCAAAATCAATATAAAAAGGATGAATGGCTTGATATTCTTTCAAAATATTTTTCCTGATTTTGCTTAAAGTATGAGTAGGATTTATCTTAACAAAAACATTTTTTTGAAGCTGAGGAAATTCATCAATCAATTCAACTAAATCTAATCTTTCTTCTTTTTTCTCCTGTTCTATCTTCCCCAAGGCTAAGAAATGATTTTTTTCATTTAAGTGACGGTAATCAGAAGCTATTTCTATATCATTTGCCGAAATTGGTGTGGGATTAAATTGGCCATTAAATTTTTCAAAAGCAAAAAGAGAGTGAGCTGGTGAAACAATAGCCTCTCCCCGATTAGTTCTAATTTTTAAAAATGAAGATTTTTGAGGAACTTTATGTCTAATAAATGCTTTTACTTTTGCCCAAACTGCTTTTCCTTCAGAATCAAAAGAAAGAGTATAATAATCATCAAAATTTTCTACGGCATAACTTTGAGGATACTGCTCAATAATCCGATGAGAATTTTCTTCAAACACTTTGTCAATCAATTTGCCAATTTCAACAAATTTTATTTTCCCTTTATGTTTTATTACAACCAACTCCTCCCAAGCTAAACTTTGAAAACCCACTCTCGTCGGAATAGCCATATTAAATAAAAATTCTTGAAGGGCTTGTTTTACTTGTTGATAGTTTAAATTGTCATAGCGAACGAAAGGGGCTAAAAGAGTATCAAAATTTGAAAAAGCAATCGCTCCGGCTGCTTCGCCTTGAAGAGTATACATAAAATTCACCACTTGGCCTAAAGCTGATCTAAAATGTTTTGGTGGTTTAGATTCAACCTTACCGGGAACTCCTCCAAAACCTTTTACTAATAAATCATATAAATCCCAACCCATACAATAACACCCTAAAGTATCCAAATTATGAATATGAAAATCACCAGATTCATTTGCCTCTCTAATTTCTTTTGGATAAATTTTATTTAACCAATATTTTTTAACAATATAAGAAACACCGTAATGATTTAATCCTTGAAGAGAAAAAGACATATTAGCGTTTTCTTGAACTTCCCAATCTAACTTTTCTAAATATTGATCAATTCTATCTACCGCTTCTTCTGAAACTAAAATTGCCTCTCTTATTTTTCTTCTTTGTTCTCTGTATAAAATAAAAGATTTAGCGGTTTCTACTAAACCCTCTGAAATAAGAACCTCTTCGATAATATCTTGAATTTCTTCTACATTAGGAATTTCCCCTTCTTTAAAACGACGATTTAACAAAGAAATAACTTTTTCTGTAATTTCTTTTGATTTTTCGCCATCTCCCTGATTTGCAGCGGTAAGAGCTTTAAAAATTGCTTGAGTAATTTTTTCTTTATCAAAATCTACAATAGTTCCATCCCTTTTAATAACTTTAGCGATTTTATTTTCAACCATAATTTTAAAAATATTTAGACCTTTACATTTTCAAATTATTATTTTTAAAAAAATTAAAAAATAAAATTTTTATGGAGAAAAAGATTTCAACATTCTTTTAATTTTAGATATTATTCCACTATTTTCTGTTATTTCAAATTTTAATGATTCTATCCCCTTTAATAAAAGACCTAAACAATTTAAATATTCTACATCAAAATTTGCATTTATTTCTGTATTTTTTCCAATTCTTGTAGGAAGTTTAAAAAAAGATTTCGTATAGTCTAAAATACCATTTAATTTTGTTCCTCCCCCAGTTAAAACTATTCCAGCAGGAAAACTAACATTTTTTGAAACCCTTTTTAATTCTTTCTGCAATTCAGATAAAATTTTATTAACGTGTTTTTGAACAAGATCTTTTATAATTTTTTTTGAAATTATCAAGGATTCTTCTGGTAATAAAATTTTATCTTTTTCTTTTATTTTTTTAGGTATTTTTTTTGTTGATATAGAAGCATATTTTTGTTTAATTTTTTCTGCAGTTTTAATATCTGTTCTAAAAGCAATAGCTAAATCATTAGTAATTTCAGAAAAGCCAAAAGGAATTATTAAAAAATGAAAAATCTCGCCATTTTTAGCAAAAATAATTGTTGTTTGGCCTGCTCCAAAATCAATAGCAATAGCGCCTAATTCAACGCTTTCTTGATCTAAAACTGCTCTTGCTGTAGCTAATGGAGAGGGAATAAAAATTTCCTCTGCTTCAATATCTTCAGTTATTTTTTCTAAATTTTCCATTACTTGAGAAAAACATAAAATTTTTTTACATTTCAATTCTAATTTTTGTCCTTGCAAATTCAAAGGATTTTTAATGCCTCCCTTATCATCTAATATAAACTCTTTATTGAGAAAATCTAAAAATAATTGATTAGAAAGAAGGTTTACATTTTCTGCTTGATCTAATAATCTATCTATATCTTCTTTTTGTATTCTTCTATCGGGATGAGAAATAGTAATTAAATTTTTAGAATCTTCTATTGTTAAATTTTTTCCAGAAACATTTAAAAAAATCTGGTTAATTTTATAGCCAGATTTTTCTTCTAAACTTTTTATAAGGTTATTAAATTTCTCTTTAACAATTTCAGGTTTTGCTATTTCGCCATTTCTGATGCCAAAAGAGGGAATAGTTAAAGTAGAAATTATTTCAATGGAAGCTAAATTTTTTTCTTGCTTTGCCAAAATTCCTTTTATTGTATAACTTCCAAAATCAACCGCGCAATAAATTATTGGTTTTGGCATAATATAAGAAATTTATATTTTCCCTAATTTTTTTAATCTTTTATATTTATTCTGAATTTCAATCTTCCTCAAAGCATCTATTTTCTTTTTATCTCTACTTTTTGGTTTCTCTCTATAAATTTTCTCTTTAACCTCTTTTAAAATCTTATATTGTTTTACTTTTGTAGAAAACTTTCTTATTAAAGTAAATGTGTTTTCTTGGGGTTGTCTTGTAATTTTAAATGACATATTTTTTATTTATATATTTAAAGGGTTTTCTATTTTACCTCCTAATAAATGTAAATGTAAATGGGATATAATTTGTCCTCCTTTTTTTTCTACATTAAAAATCAATTTATAACCTTTCAATTTTTTTTCTTTTGCAATTTTTTTTGCAGTAAAAATTAAATTAGTTATTATCTCTTTATCTTTTTCTTTTAAAGTAATAATAGATTTTATATGTTTTTTAGGAATAATCAATATGTGAATTTCAGCTTTTGGTTTTATATCATAAATCGCTATTGTTTTTTTATCTTCATAAACAATATTTGCTGGAATTTTTTTATTTATTATTTTACAAAATACGCAATTCATAAAATTTTTATTATTTTTTATTTGTTAATTTAGATTTAATTTCATTAATTATTTTTTCTAAAGAAACTATTTTTTGATCTCCGCTTTTCATATCTCTTATAATAATTTTATTTTTATTTACTTCTTCTTGACCTAAAATTAAAACATACTTTACTAATAATTTATCTGCTATTTTTAATTGCGCGCTCAAAGAATCTTTATAAAGCGCTTCTGCTACATAAATACCAGCTTTTCTAAAATCTTCTAATAATTTAAAACTTTTCCTTTTTGATATCTGGCCTACTTGTGCTAAAAATATATCAGGTCTTTTTTTAAATTCTTTTATTTTTTGTTTTTTTTGAATTATTTCTTTTATTCTTTCAACACCTAAAGCCCCTCCTGTAGCCGGAGTATCATCTCCTCCTAAAAATTTTATAAGATTATCATATCTACCACCGCCAGCTAATGAATTATTACTATCTTCGGTTTTAATTTCAAAAACAGTTTTTGTATAATAATCAAGTCCTCTTACTAAATAAGGATTAAGATCATAAGGAATTTCTGCTTCATCTAAAAATTCTAAAAAGGTCTTAAAATGTTCTTTGCAACTATCACAAAGATAATCAAAAAATTGGGGCGCTTTCTCTATAATTTTTCTGCACTGCTCTTCTTTACAATCTAATATCCTTAAAGGATTTTTTGTTAGCCTTCTTTTACAATCAGGACATAATCTATCTTGATGCTTTTTAAAATAATTTTCTAAAATTCTTTTATAAACAGGTCTACAATTTTGATCGCCTACTGAATTAACTTCACAAATTAAATTTTCTAAACCTAATTCTTTTAATCCTTGATAAAAAATTTGAACGATTTGGGCATCTAAAACAGGATGATTTATTCCAATAATTTCAAAACCAATTTGATAAAATTGCCGATATCTTCCCGCTTGGGGTCTCTCGTGTCTAAAAAATGGTCCAAAATACCAAAATTTTACTGGTTTTGGGACAGATTTAAAACCATGTTGTAAAAATGCCCTTATTACAGGAGGAGTACCCTCTGGTCTTAATGTTAAACTATCCCCACCTTTTGTTTCAAAACTATACATTTCTTTTTCAACGATATCTGTAAACATTCCGGTTCCCTTTTTAAAAAGATCTGTTTTTTCAAAAATAGGAGTTTCTATTTGAGAAAACCCGTAAAAATTAGCAAGATTTTGAAAAACTTTTTTAATCTTTTCATAATAAAAAAGGTCTTCTTCAAATAAATCATGCATTCCAAGCGGTGTTTGAAATTCCATAATATTTTATTTACCAAAATAAGTAATATTATTTATTGGCCAAAGTCTTAAAATTACTCTTCCTATAATTTCTTTTCTAAAAACAGCGCCCCAATTTCGCGAATCAAAAGATTTCGTTCGATTATCGCCCATTACAAAATACTCGTTTTCACCTAAATTAATTACCTTTATATCATTTTTTAAATTTTTGTAAAATGCGTTTTTATCTATTTGAGAAAAAAAAGAACTATCAAAAGAAGAAAATTCTAAAACCCTTTCATCATTTGTGATAATATATATTTTATTATTAGAAATATAAACTTTTTCTTTTGGCAAACCGATAACTCTTTTTATGAATCTTTGAGACTCATCTTTTGGATAATGAAAAACAATAACTTCTCCCCTTTCTGGATCTCTAAAATAATAAGAAATTTCGTCAACTATTAAATAATCGCCATTATAAAAACTTGGTTCCATAGAAATACCTTTTACTAAAAAAGGTTGAAAAATAAAATATCTTATTGGCAAAACAATAACTAAAGCTAAAATCAAAATTTTTATTGTTTCCCAAAGATTATTTAGAAAATTTTTTCCCATTTTTTTAAATTTTAATTTTTAGATTATAACAAAGTTGTTAAATTTAGCAAGTTTGATAAAATAAAATTAAATAATATATGTTAATAATTATAGGTTTGGGAAATCCAGGGAAAAATTTTAAATTCACCAGACATAATCTTGGTTTTTTAGTGTTAGATAAATTCCAGAAAAAAAACAATTTCCCAGGTTTTTCATTTAATAAGGATATACTTTCAGATAAAACAGAAAAAATATTGGCTGGTAAAAAAATAGTTTTAATAAAACCAAAAACTTTTATGAATTCTTCAGGATTAGCAGTTAAAAAAATATTAAAAAATTACAAAATAAAAAAAGGAGACATAAAAGAAAACTTATTAATAATACATGACGATATTGATCTACCTTTTGGCAAAATAAAAATATCTGTTAATAAAAATTCTGGTGGTCATAAAGGCGTACAATCTATTATTGATACAATAAAAACAAAAAATTTTAGCAGAATTAGAATAGGTATTGCCAAGGAGAAAAAAGAAAAAGCAGAAAAATTAGTTTTAAAAAATTTTACAAAAGAAGAAATAAATTTAATAAAAGAAATTTTACAAAAAACCGTAGAAATTATTAATTTTTTTATTTTAAACGGTCTTGAAAAAACAATGTCAAAATACAATTAATTAAACTTATGAAAGACAAAAAAAGCTGGATAGCTACCGCAACAATGGGGTATGGACATAACAGAACTGCTTTTAATCTAAAGCATATTGCTCTCAATAATATTGTGGTAAAAGTGGATAATTATATTAATATTCCAAAATTTGATAAATTGTTTTGGACTATAAATCAAAAATCCTATAATCTTTTCTCTCATTTAATAGATATTCCACTCTTTGGAGAAAAACTATTTAGTTTTTTTGATAAATTTCAGAGAATAGAAAACTTTTATAAAAATAAACACATCCAAAAAGTGCCCTTACAACTTAAAAATAATTATTTTTTTATAAAATTTGGGTGGGGAAAAAATATTATTTTAAAATTAAAAAATATAAATCCTCAAATCCCTTTTATTACTACTTTTTTTTCCATAGCCTATATGGCAGAAGAACACAAATACCCAGGTGAAATTTTTTGTGTAATTTGCGATACAGATATTTCAAGATCTTGGGCACCCCTTAATCCAAAAAGTAGCAAAATAAAATATTTTGTTCCTACAAAAAGAGTAAAAATAAGATTAGAAAATTATGGTGTTAAAAAAGAAAATATTTTCTTAACAGGTTATCCTTTACCTCTTGAAAATTTAGGAGATAGAAAATTAACTTTATTAAAAAAGACTATTTTAAAAAGATTAGAAAAACTTGACCCCAAAAATAAAACTTCAATACTATATAAACCAATAATTGAAAAATATATAGGGAAATTTCAAAATAACAAAAACAAACCCCTTACTTTAATGTTTTCAGTGGGAGGAGCCGGAGTTCAAACCAAATTAGCAGTAAATATTATCGAGAGCTTAAGAGATGAAATTAAAAGAAATAATTTAAATTTAATTTTAGTTGCCGGGACAAATAAAAAAATAAAAGATTATTTTTTAAACCTGATAAAATTTTATAATTTAGAAAACATAAAAAATTTAGAAATTCTTTATTTTGATACTCTTGAAAAATTCTTTAGCGAATTTAACAAAAAATTAACATCAGTTGATTTAATTTTAACAAAACCAAGTGAATTATCTTTTTACGCTGCTTTGGGCATACCAATTTTAATTTTACCCCCAGTTGGCGCCCATGAAGTTCTAAATAAAAATTGGTTAATTAGAAAAGGAGCGGGTATTGAGGTCGAAAATTTAAAATATATTAAAAACTGGCTTTCTGATTTTTTAAAAGAAGGAATTTTCTTTAGAGCCTCTCTTTTTGGGTTTTTAAACATAAGAAAATTAGGAACATTTAAGATAGAAGATATTATTCAAAAGATATGATTTGGTTTTTTATAACGATTTTGATTTATTTTATTTTTGCTCTTGCCGCTATTTTAGACAAATATATTTTAAGAGAAAATGCTTTAAAACCAAAAAGCTATGCTTTTTATGACAGCATTGGTGGTATATTATTTATATTTTTAATTTTTCTTCCCCAATTTAAAATTGGGCCCAATCTTATTTTAATTGCTCTTTTAGTAGGTATTTTAAAAGTAAGCGCTATTTTTGTTTTTTATACAGCAATAAATAATTTTGAACCTTCTAGAGTTTTACCTGCAATCGGTGGATTTTTGCCCTGTTTTACTTTCTTTTTCTCATTAGCTTTGGCGCAAAATCATTTGGAAAATCTTAATTTTGTAAGAATAATATCGCTTTTTTTATTAATATCAGGCAGTTTTTTAATAAATTTTGAAAGAAAAAAAATAAATTTAAACGCTTTAGGTTTATCTTTCTTTTCCGCATTTTTATTCTCTTTATATTTTGTTTTTGCCAAATTTTTATATTTAAATGCAAAATTTTTGAACTCTTTATTATGGATACTCTTTTTTAGCGGATTATTTTCTTTAATTTTTTTATTTTCAAAAGAAGTAAGACTAGAGCTAAAAAAAGAAAGAAAAATTTTAAATAAAGAAACGGCGTTTACTTTTATTCTTGATAAATCTTTATCAATGATTGGAGGTTTTCTTCAGCATCTCGCAATATCTTTAGTGCCAATATCTTTATTAGCATTTATTAATGCTTTAGAAGGAATAAAATATGTTTTTATTTTAATTCTTTCTTTATTTTTTTCTAAAAATTTTCCCACAATATTTTTAGAGAAAAAAGGAAAGAGCATATTATGCTTTAAAATTTTATCAATCTTTTTAATTTTTGCTGGCATGTTTATTTTTTATTATTTATAATTTTTTTATTTTATCTTTAACATTTAATAAAATGAAGAAAATGATTTTCATTATAACAATTATCTTTTTAAGCCTTCTTTTTATTATTTATTTTTTACCCATTACAAAACCCGCAAAAAAAATCACTTGGGGAATAAATTTTGCCCAATTTTATGCACAATCTTTTGGATTAAATTGGAAAGAAACTTATTTAAAACTAATAGAAGAATTAAATGTTAAAAATATAAAGATTTTAACGGCTTGGAATTTAATAGAACCAGAAAAAAATAAATTTTATTTTGATGATATTAAATGGCAAATAGAAAAAGCAAATGAAAAAGATATAAAACTAATTTTAGTTTTGGGAATGAAGACGGGAAGATGGCCAGAGTGTCATTTACCCGACTTTGCTAAAAAATTAAATAAAGAAGAACTCCAAAAAGAAATTTTAGAATTATTAAGAAAAGAAGTTGATGAGCTAAAGGGTTATAAAAATATTGTTGCCTGGCAGGTTGAAAATGAACCCTTTTTGAATTTTGGAGAATGTCCTTTTTATAATGACAAAAATTTTTTAGAAAAAGAAGTAAAATTAGTAAAAGAAATAGATCCTCAAAGACCAATTATAATTTCTGAAAGCGGTGAATTATCTTTTTGGACAAAAGGAGCTCAAATAGGAGATATTCTTTCTATAACTTTATATAGAAAAGTTTGGCAAAGTGAATTTAAAAAATATTTTGTTTATCCCCTATCTCCAAATTTTTATTATTTAAAAGCAAAAGCAATTGAAAAAATATTCTCAAAAAAAGTTATTTGTTCAGAACTACAAGGAGAACCATGGGGAAAAAGTAATTTATTATATAATTTTCCAATAGAAGAACAATTAGAAGATATGACGTTAAAAGAATTAAAAAATAATATTAATTTTGCTAAAAAAACCGGATTAGATACTTTTTATTTTTGGGGAGCAGAATGGTGGTACTTTCTAAAAGAACATGGTCATGCTGAATATTATGAAGAAATGAAAAGTTTATTTTGATTTTATAGTATGAAAATTAATGAAATAAATGAAATTTTTATTTGTTCTTTTCACCCCTATTTTTTAGAAAGGGAAAATTCTCAAATAAATGAAGAATTAGAAAAAATAAAAAATACTAAAGAAATAACTCCTTTTTGGGAAGAAAATGTTTTAATTTTAAGAAAAAATCAAGAAATACAAATTTCTGAAGTAATTTCAAAATTAGATAATTTAGGTTATGAAAAAGTATATTTAGTAAATCAAATTGGAGAGTTTTCTTTGAAAGGGGGGACTTTAAATATATTTCCCGTAAATTCTAATATCGCTATCTCTATTGAATTTTTCGGAAATAAAATAGAAAAAATTTTTTATCTTCCAATTAAAATTGAAAATGAAAAATTAGCAAAAGAAATTTTAAAAAAGAAATTAAAGTCTCAAAAAATTTTTTCAAATTTAAAGGGAATAAAAATAGGAGATTTTATAAGCCATTTAGATCATGGTATTGGTATTTTTTTAGGCAAAGAAAAAATTAATGAAAGGGAATATTATATTTTAGGTTATGCAAATGATGATAAATTATATGTACCTGTAAATTTAGAAAGAAAATTATCAAGATATATAGGATTTAAAAATCCTAAAATATCAAGATTGGGGTCTATTTTTTGGCAAAAAACAAAAAAGAAAGTAAAAGAAGATGCAGAGAAATTGGCAAAAAAACTTTTAGAAATTTATTTTAAAAAAGAAACAATAAAAAGAACCCCCTATCCAGAAAAAGATGAAATTGATAGTTATTTAGAAAATACTTTTCCTTTTGAAGAAACACCAGATCAAATAAAAGCTTTAGAAGATATAGAAGAAGATTTAAAATCTGAAAAACCATTAGATAGAATAATTTGTGGAGATGTGGGTTTTGGAAAAACAGAAATTGCCCTAAGAACAATGGTAAGAGTAGTAAAGTCAGGAGTTCAAACTGTAATGATTTGTCCTACTACAATTTTGGCTAATCAACATTTTCAACTTTTTAAAGAAAGATTAAAAAATTTACCTATAAAAGTAGCGTTTTTAACAAGATTACAATCTAAAAGAGAACAAAAAAAAATTAAAAAAGAATTAAAAGAAGGGAAGATAGATATTTTAATTGGAACCCACAGAATTTTATCAAAAGATATAGAGTTTAATAATTTGGGTTTATTGGTAATTGATGACGAACAAAAATTCGGCGTAGAACAAAAGGAAAAACTTAGAAAATTAAAATCATCAATTGATGTTTTATCTTTATCTGCTACTCCTATTCCCCGTACTTTATATATGGCCCTTTCTTCCATAAAAAATATTAGTTTAATTCAAACTCCTCCTTTATACAGAAAAAGTGTAAAAACTTTTGTTTTACCGTTCAATAAAAATATTATTAAAAAAGCAATTGAATACGAGCTAAAAAGAGGTGGACAAGTTTATTATTTACATAACTTAATAGAAACCCTTAAAGATGCTAAAAGTTTTTTAGAAAATTTAGTACCCAAAACTAAAATAGGAATTATTTATGGTAGAATGAAAGAAAAAGAATTAATAAAAACAATGAATGATTTTCAAAATAAAAAATTTGATATCCTTATTGCTACTACCATAATTGAAAATGGTTTAGATTTGCCCAATGTAAATACATTAATTGTAGCTGACGCTACTAAATTAGGATTATCTCAAGCCTATCAAATTAGAGGAAGAGTTGGCAGAAGCAATATAGAAGCTTTCGCTTATTTTCTTTTTCCTAAAAAATTAACACTATTAGCTAAAAAAAGATTAAAAGCATTAAAAGAAGCAAAAGAGTTAGGCTCTGGATATAAAATTGCTTTAAAAGATTTAGAAATCAGAGGCGCCGGTAATATTTTGGGTAAAGAACAATCTGGAAATATAAATAAAGTAGGTTTAAATTTATACTGTCAAATGATTGCACAATCAATAGAAAAAATGAGGAAAGATCAATTTAATATGCCATCTCTTTATATTAAAACACCATATCATTAAGTAATGTTCATAGTTTTTTAAAAATTATTAAAACAAATTTTAAAATATTAAAACCGAAAAAAATATTAATTTATTTCCTTTTTTGCTATCATTAAATTATGGAAGAACATTTTTTTAAAGATTGGCAAATTCAGAAAATTTATTTTGAAGATAAAAATTTTCCAGAAATTTTAAAAAAAATAAAAAATCCCCCAAAAGTTCTTTATTTTATGGGAAAAATTTTTCCAAAAGAAAATTGTTTTGCTATTGTTGGTACAAGAAATTGTTCAGATTATGGCAAAACAATTGCTTTTAATTTCGCAAAAGATTTATCTCTTTGCGGCTTAACAATTGTTTCTGGTTTGGCAAGGGGTATAGATACTTTTGCGCATCTAGGCGCTATAGAAATTAAAAAGAGAACTATTGCCATTTTAGGTACGGGGTTAGATGAAAAAAGTTTCTATCCAAAAACAAATTTAAAATTAGCAAAAAAAATTTTAGAATTAGGGGGCTGTCTAATATCTGAATATCCACCAGGACAAATGGGAACAAAATATACCTTTCCCCAAAGAAATAGAATTATTTCTGGTATTTCTTTAGGGGCTTTAATTATAGAGGCAAAAATAAAATCTGGCGCTTTAATTACCGGCAATTTCGCGAAAAAACAAGGAAGAAAACTCTTTGCAATACCTGGTTCTATTTTTTCTAAAAACTCTCAAGGTTGTCATTTTTTAATTAAAAAAGGGGCTATCTTAGCAGAAAATCCCAATGACATTTTAAAAGAGTTAAATATAAAAATATCAAAAAGAAAAAAAATTGAACAAAACCTATCAAAAGAAGAAAAAGCAATATTAGATATTTTAGCATCTGGTCCTAAAACTATTGAAGAAATTTTAGAAAAGACAAAAATTGATCTTCAAAAAGTCTTGACAATTCTTTCAATTTTTGAGATAGATGGTAAAGTAAAAAATATAGGGAATGATGTTTTTTCTTTAAATTAATTTTATGAATATTATTATTGTCGAAAGTCCTACAAAAGCTAAAACAATTGAAAAATTCCTAGAAAAAGATTTTAAAATAGTTGCTTCTTTTGGACATATAAGAGATCTCCCCAAAAGTGAGTTTGGAATAGATATAGAAAATAATTTCACTCCAAAATATGTTATTCCCGTAAAATCACGAAAAAAAGTAAATTTTTTAAAAAAGGTAATAAAAGGTGCAAATTCTGTTATTTTAGCCACTGATCCAGATAGAGAGGGAGAAGCAATTTCTTGGCACTTAAAAGAAATTTTAAAATTAGAAAATTATAAAAGAATAGTTTTTCATGAAATTACTAAAAATGCAATTTTAGAAGCGCTTTCAAATCCAAGAGATATCGATTTAAATTTAGTGAATGCCCAACAAGCAAGAAGGATCTTAGATAGAATTGTTGGATACAAACTAAGTCCTTTTTTATGGAAAAAAATAGCAAGAAAATTATCGGCGGGAAGAGTTCAATCTGTGGCGGTAAGATTAGTAGTAGATAGAGAGAAAGAAATTCAAAATTTTATTCCCCAAGAATATTGGCAAATCAAAGTTTTATTAGAAAAAACTAAAAATCAAAACCTTCAAGAAAAAAATAAAAAATTTGAAGCGATTTTAATTAAAAAAGATAATAAAATTATCCCCAAATTAGGAATCAAAACAAAAGAAGAAGTTAAAAAAATTGTAAAAGATTTAGAAAAAGCAGAATATAAAATTATAAATATTCAAAAAAAAGAAATAAAAAGAAATCCCCTACCCCCTTTAATAACTAGTACCTTACAACAAGAAGCATGGCAAAAATTTCACTTTCCAGCAAAATATACAATGAGATTAGCTCAAAATTTATATGAAAAAGGTTATATTACTTATCATAGAACAGATTCTTTAAATTTATCTTTATTTGCTTTGAATTCGGCAAAAAATTTTATTATCAAAAATTATGGTAATAACTATTATCAATTCAGACAATTTAAAACAAAATCTAAAGTAGCCCAGGAAGCCCATGAAGCCATTAGACCAACTTTTTTAGAAAACACTCCAAAAGAATTATCAAAAAAAATAGAAAAAAACGAATTAAAACTTTATGAATTAATTTGGAAAAGATTTATTGCTTCTCAAATGAGTCAAAGTATTTTTGATTTTACAAAAGTAGAAATAGCAACCCAAAATAAAAAATATATCTTTCAAGCTACAGGATCTATTTTGAAATTTGACGGTTTTTTAAAAATGTATCCCATAAAATACCAAGAAATAGAATTACCATTTTTAGAAATTAATGAAATGTTAAAATTAATCAAAGTTTTGCCCTCTCAACACTTTACTCAACCTCCAACAAGATATACGGAAGCCACATTAATAAAAGAATTGGAAAAAAATGGGATTGGAAGACCATCGACTTATGCTCCCATTTTATCGATTATTCAAGAAAGAAATTATGTAGAGAAAGATAAAGAAAAAAAATTAAGACCAACAGAAATAGGAATTTTAGTAAATGATTTATTGGTTGAACACTTTCTTGAGATTGTTGATTTAAAATTTACAGCCAAAATGGAAGAAAAATTAGACGAAATTGCCAAAGGAAAAGAAAAATGGCAAGAAGTAATAAAAAGCTTTTATATTCCCTTTGAAGAAAATTTACAAAAAAAATACTTAACTGTAAAAAAGATAGATTCTAAATCAACTGATAAAAAATGTCCAAAGTGCGGAGCGCCTTTAGTAATAAGAATAAGTAAATACGGGCAATTTTACGCTTGCTCTAATTTTCCTAAATGTAAATATACAGAACCATTAGAAAAAGAAGGGTTAAAAATTAAATGCCCAAAATGTAAAATTGGAGAAATCGTAGAAAAAAGAACAAAATCTAAAAAAATATTTTATGGCTGTTCTAATTGGCCAAATTGTGATTTTGCTTTATGGGAAAAACCAACTGGAGAAACTTGTCCTAAATGTGGTTCTCTTTTAGTTAAAAAGGGTAAAAACAAAATTCAATGTTCAAACCAAAATTGTGATTTTATAAAAAAAGTTTAAATATCATAACATGGAAATAAAAAATTTTTATAAAAATCACAATGAAAGAGTAAAAGACATAATAAAAAAAATAGGAGGAGACTTAATAACCCAAAAGGCGGCTTTTTTACATAATCTTTCAAAGGAAAAAATAAAAGAATTATCAAAGCAAAAAGAAAATAGTGAATTAGTGAAAATTATAAAAAAATTTAGAAAACTACAAGGACTTTTATCTTCTGCTCAAATTAAAGAAAGAAAATATATTGAAGATTGGCAAAAAATTTTTTTTGATTTTAAAAGTGAAAATTTAAGAAAATTATTTTTTGCTATTACAAAAGATATAAGACCAATTTTAATTTTAATTGCAGATCATATTGATAAAGTAAGGCATTTAGACAAATTTAAAGACAATATTAAAAAATCTCTTTGTTTAAAAAGTTTAGAAGTGTTTTCTCCTCTTTGTTATAGTTTAAGTATGGGAGATATAAAAGCCGAAATTGAAGATATTGCTTTTAAATATCTTTATAGTAAAGAATATTCTTGGTTATTAGAAAATATAAAACAAAAAAGAAATGAAAGAGAAATTTATCTTAAAAGAATTATTCCTAAAATAAGGGAAATTTTAAAATCGAACAATATTGAAGTAATTGATATTCATGCTAGAGCAAAACATTATTTTTCTCTTTATTTAAAATTATTAAAATATAATTTTGAAATTGAAAAAATTTATGACCTAATAGCTTTAAGAATTATAGTAAAAGATATAAAAGATTGTTATATTGTTTTGGGAATATTACATCAGCATTTTAAACCATTGGAAGATAGAATAAAAGATTATATTGCTAATCCTAAAATTAATGGTTATAGAGCTCTCCATACCACTATAATTTGTTTCGAAAACCAAATCGTAGAAATTCAAATCAAAACCTTAAAAATGCACGAAGAAGCTGAATTTGGAATAGCAAGCCATTTATCATATAAACTTTCTGGCGATGAAAAAACATTAAAAGAAGATATTTATTGGTACGAAAAACTCAGACAATGGGAAAAAGAATTAGCAAAATCTAAAAATATTTCTCAAGTATTAGATTTTGATTTTTTTAAAAATAGAATTTTTGTTTTAACACCAAAAGGCGATATAATAAATTTACCAAAAGATTCCACTCCCATTGATTTTGCTTTTGCAATTCATAGTTTTTTAGGAATACATTGTAAAGGAGCAAAAGTTAATGGAAAATTGGTTCCTCTAAATGAAAAATTAAAAACAGGACAAGTTGTAGAAATTATAACGCAAAAAGATAAAACGCCTTCTTTGGATTGGTTAAAATTTGTTAAAACAAAAAGAGCAAAAAATATTATTAGAAAATTTTTCCCAAATCTTACAAAAAAGGAAGCAACAATTATTCAAGAAAGCTTAATTATTAAAAAAGGGGTAGCTATTTTAAAATCAAAATTTTTAAAAAAATTTGGGCCCAAAAAAATATCAAGGATAAAAGTTGGAGAACAAACAGATATTTCAATTAAAATTGCAAAATGTTGTAATCCAAAAGAAGGTGATGAAATTTTAGGTATCATTATTCCTTCAAAAGAAATTGTAATTCACAAAAAAGATTGTAAGAATTTATTAGAAATTTCTAAAAAGTCGCCAGAAAGAATAATTAAAGCAGAATGGATTAAAAACTCTTTTCAAAATTAAAAATATTATTAAAATATATTTATATTTGAAATATTTTTGCCGGAGTGGCGGAACTGCTAGACGCGCACGACTCAAAATCGTGTGGGAGAAATCCCATGAGGGTTGGATTCCCTCCTCCGGCACTTTTTAGATAAAAAGGTTTAAAAAAATTTTTTAAAAAAATATGGAAAAAATTTTTATTTCTAATCCCACAGGAAATGAAATTACTTGTATAATGTATGGAGTTGATATTAACATTCTTGAAAACAAAAAATTAATAAAAAAATCCCTTCTTGAGGGATTAAAAAAGGACCACTTTAATGTTCTAAAAACTTGTGAACATAAATTTTCTCCTCATGGTTATACTCTTTGCATATTATTGGGTGAATCCCATGCAGCTTTACATACTTATCCAGAATATAATAGTTTAGTTTTTAACCTCTATAGTTGTAGAAAAGAAGGAGATGGAAAAATTACACTCTCTCATTTATTAAATTTTTTTAAACCAAAAAGAAAAAAGATTTTACAAAGAAAGATTAAAGTAAAAGAAAACTAAATTATTTTTATTTTTTTCTTTTTTAAAAATTTTGCCACCTTAAGAATATCTCCAGGATTTCCAAAATCTATCCAATAATCTTGTATTTGGATAACCTTAACTTTATTCTCTTTTGCTAGCAAATTAATCGCATCAGTTAATTCATATTCCCCTCTTTTAGATTTTTTAATTTTAAAAACTTTATCAAAAATTTCTGGGGTAAATTTATAGAGCCCGCAATTTATTAAGTTACTAATAAATTTTTCTGGCTTCTCAACAATTTCTTTTAAAAATTCTCCTTCTGTACGCAATACTCCATATTTTTCGGGATGCTCACTAAAAATACCAGTAACAAAATTGAATTTATCAATACTGCCTATTTTTTTTAAATCTTTCGGCGAATAAAGATTATCGCCATATAAAACAACAAAATCTTCTTTAATAATATCTTTTAAACACATTATTGGACAAGCGGTACCATAAATTTTTTCTTTTGGACCCAAAATTTCATATTGATTTACCAAATTTATTTTAATATTATTTATTTTTTTTTCTTTTTTAAATTGAGAGAAAAAATCTTCAAAAAGGTCAGCCCGGTATCCTACTACAAAATAAAAATCTTTATAACCTGCAAAAATTAAATTTGATAATAAGTAATATAAAAATGGTTTTTTATTCACATTTATTAAATGTTTTGATTTATTTTTTGTAAGTTTTAACATTCTTGTGCCCTGGCCGGCGGCAGCAACAACTACTTTTTTTATCATAAATTTGTTTATTTTTTAAAACCTTTTTTTAAATTTTAATTGCCCCCTTTCTTTTTATTTCTATTTTAGGGGGATATTCTGAAATATCTAAAACAGTGGAAGGTAAAGATTTTTTTAATTTTCCAAAATCTAATATTAAATTTGGTTTATATTTTTTATTTTTAAACTCTTTTATTACTTCTTTTATGTCTAATAAATCTTTATTACCCGAGATATTTGCCGATGTTGAGGTTAAGGGAAATTTTAATCTTGAAAGTAATTTGTTTAAAAAAATAAAATTAGGAATTCTAAAACCAACTTTTCCATCTTTAGTAATAACGCCATCAGGAAAATACTTTTTTTTATTTTCTTTTACTTTAACAATGAAAGTTACTTTTCCTGGTAGGTATTTTTTAATTAATTTTTTTTGATCTTTATTTAAAATAAAAAAATCTTCTGCTGTTTTAAAATTTTTAATAAATATCGGCAACACTTTATTTGTAGGTCTTTTTTTTATTTTAAAAATTAAATTAACACATTTCTTATCAAAAGCGTTTGAAATTAAACCATAAACAGTATCTGTAGGATAAACAATTATCTTTCTTTTATTTAATTTTTCTTCTATATCTTTTAAAATTTCTTTAAGGTTTTGTTTATTTATTTTAATTAAATCCATATTCTCGTTTTTATTTTAAAAAAAGAGCAAAAAAATTTTTATATATATTTTTCAGATCTATTAATAGTTTTCAATTTAAAACTTTACCTTTAAAAAACTATATTAATTAGTTTATTTTTAATAAATATTATTTTCTTTATTTTTTTATTTGATATCCAATTTTTAACTTTTTCTCTTTGTAAAACAATATTTTGAATTTCTTTTTCTTCTAAATCGCTATCTATTAAAACCCTATCCCTTAATTTCCCATTAATTTGAATTAAAAGTAAAAATTTTTCTTTTTCTTCTTTAATAAAACTTTCATTAAATTGAGGCCATTTTGATTTAAAAATAGATTCTTTATTCCCTAAAATATGCCACAATTCTTCACATAAATGAGGAGCAAAAGGAGATAAAAGTTGCAAAAATAATTCAAAAATTCCTTTATCAATCACCTCACCTTTTTCAAGTTCATTAAAAAATATCATTATTTGAGAGATAGCAGTATTAAACTTAAAATTTTCTATATCTTCTGTTACTTTTTTTATCGTTTTATGTAATATTGATAAAATATTCTTTTCTTCTTTTTTTTCTTTTAATTTTTTTATTTTATTTTTAATTTTCCATATTCTTTCTAAAAATCTTTTCATACCTATTACTCCTTTTTCCTGCCACGCTATTTCTTGAGAAAATGGCCCCATAAACATTTCATATAATCTTAAAGCATCTGCGCCATATTTTTCACATATTTCTTCTGGGGTTATTATATTTCCATATCTTTTTGACATTTTCCTTGAATCTGGACCTAAAATTAATCCTACATGTCTTAATTTTAAAAATGGTTCTTTTGTAGAAACAATCCCTAAATCGTAAAGAAATTTATGCCAAAATCTAGCATAAATTAAATGACGAGTAGCGTGTTCTGCGCCACCAACATAAAGATCTACGGGTAACCAATATTTTTCTTTTTCTTTTGAAATTAATTCTTTTTTATTTTTAGGATCTGCATATCTTAAATAATACCAACAAGAACCAGCCCATTGGGGCATTGTGTTTGTTTCCCTAAAAGCAATTCCCCCACATTTTGGACATCTAGTGATAACCCAATTTTTAATATTAGCTAAGGGTCCTTCACCTGTACCAGTAGGCTCATAATATTTTACTTTTGGAAGTTTTACGGGTAAATTCTTTTCAGCTACGCAAATCCAACCTGGATTTAATAATTCACCTTTGTTAAATTCGCCTTCTTTATATTTTTTTTCTAAAATTCTTTTTTTACAATTCTCACAAAATAAAAGCGGAAATGGTTCCCCCCAATATCTTTGTCTAGCAAAAACCCAATCTTTTATTTTGTAATAATAAGTTTTTTTAGCTATACCCATTTCTTCTAATACTTTTACAATTTTTTCTCTTGCAACTTTAGTTTCCAAACCTGTAAACTCTCCTGAATTTATTAAAATACCCTCTCCCTCAAAATATTCTTCATTACTATTTTCACTTAAAATAACTTTTTTAATAGGTAAATTAAATTTTTGAGCAAATTCAAAATCTCTTTTATCATGAGCTGGCACTGCCATAATTGCGCCAGTGCCATAATCTTTTAAAACATATTCTGAAACAAAAACAGGTATTTTTCCTTTAGTTAATGGATTTTCGGCCAAAATCCCCTCAACTTTTATTCCTGTTTTTTCTTTAGTTCTTTCTACATCTGATTTAGATAATACCTCTTTTTGGTATTTTTTGATTTGATCAAAATTTCTTATTTCATTTTTTAATTTTTCTAAAATTTCATGCTCTGGGGCCAAAACCACATAAGTCATTCCCAAAATAGTATCTATTCTAGTGGTAAATACTTTTATTTTTTTATTTGTTTCTTTATTATCTAAAAAGATTTTCATTTGGAATTCAACACCTTCAGATTTGCCTATCCAATCTTTTTGCATTTTAATAATAGGTTCTTCCCAATCTAACATTTCTAAATCTTCTAAAAGTCTATCAGCATATTTTGTAATTTTTATTTTCCATTGTCTCAAAGGTTTTTTTTCTACTTTAGAACCGCATCTTTCACATCTTCCTTCTTCTAAATCTTCATTTGCCAAACCAGTTTTACAATATGGACACCAATTAATTGGTTCAAAAGACTCTTCTACCAAACCTGCTTTAAATAGTTGTAAAAAAATCCATTGAGTCCATATATAATAATTTGGATCTGTTGTATTAATCTCCCTATCCCAATCATAAGTAGGACCTATTAGTTTTAATTCTTCTTTATATCTCTTTATATTTTGTTTTACCGCTAGTTCTGGATGAATTTTATTTTTAATAGCAAAGTTTTCAGCAGGTAAACCAAAAGCATCCCAACCCATCGGATGTAAAACATTAAAACCCTGCATCATCTTCATTCTGGCAATAATATCTGTAGCAGTATAACCTTTTAAATGACCTACATGTAAACCACTTCCAGAGGGATAGGGAAACATGTCTAAAACATAAAATTTAGGTTTCTTTTTATTATCAAGAGTTTTAAAGATTTTTTCTTTTTCCCAAAATTTTTGCCATTTCTTTTCTATTTTTTTAAAATTATATTCTTCCATAGATTTAAAAATTAAACTTTTAAATTATAAAGAAAATAATTCTTTTGCATTTTGGGTAGTAATATTAGATATTTGCTCAAAACTTATATTTTTTATTTTTGCTATTTCTTTTGCTATCAAAGGCAAACCTAAAGGATTATTAATTTTTTCATCAAAACCAAGTGGAGTAAAATATGGGCAATCTGTTTCTAATAAAATTTTATTTAAAGGTGTATTTAAAATTATTTCTTTAAAATCAATTCCCTCTATGTTTTTAAAAATAATACCGTTAAAACCAATAAAAAAATCAAGCTTTAAATATTCTTCAAGGTCTTTTAAGGTCCCCACAAAACAATGAATAACACCTCTAATTTTATTTTTATAATTTTTTAAAATCGTTAACATTTCTTTATTAGCTAAACGACAATGTAAAATTATCGGCAAATTTAATTCTCTTGCTAACTCTAATTGTAAAATAAAATTTTCTTTTTGCTTTTCTTCTAAAATTTCTTTTTTTTCTTTACTTTTTGGCGTCCAATAAAAATCAAATCCTATTTCACCTATTGCAACTACTTTTTTATCTTTAGCTAAATTTTTATATTTTTCGTAATTAAAATTTTCTTCTTTTGTCTTAATTTCAATTTCTTGGGTATCATCTTTAATTTTTACTAAACCAGTTTCTAAATGTATGGGATGCAATCCAACAGCGGCATAAACTCCTTCTTTATACATTTTTGCAATTTCCAACGCTTTTTCTGACGTTTCATATTTTGTTCCAACATTTATAATTTGAATATTTTGCAAAAAACATTCTTTAATAATTTTATTAAAGGTTTCTTTAAAAACACTAAAATTTAAATGGCTATGAGTATCTATTAACATAAATATCAACTTATTTTCTTTACTTTTGACCCTTCTACAGTATCTTCCAGTTTATATCCTAAATTTTCAATTTCTTTTCTAATTTTATCTGCTAACTCCCATGCTCTTTTTTTACGCAAAATTTCTCTCTTTTTTATCAAATCTAAAATATTTTTAGGTATTTTTTCTTTTTCTAATTTATTTAATCTTAAACCAAAAACTCTATCAAAATCTAATAAAAGAATTTCTTTTTGTTTTAATTTTAGATTATTATCTTTTATAATTTGCCACATCAAAGCCAAGGCTTCTGGAGTGTTTAAGTCGTTATTTATAGAAACTAAAAATTTCTCTTTAAAATAATTTATCTCTTTTTTTTCTTCTCGTGATAATTTTTCTTTTATTTTATTTTCTCTTAAATCTAAAATAAAATTTCTAATATTATTTAAAGCGTTTTGGCTTGCTTTTAAAGACTCAAAAGTAAAATCCATTTTACTTCTATAATGAGAAGTTAAAGATAAATATCTAAAAGCAAGGGGATCAAAACCTTTTTCAATTAAATTTGAAAGAGTAAAAATATTTCCTTCTGACTTTGCCATTTTTTTTCCTCCGACAGCTAAAAACTCACAATGTAACCAAAAATTTGCTAAAATTTTTCCAAAAGCAGCTTCTGCTTGAGCAATTTCATTTGTATGATGAATTAAAATATGATCTATTCCTCCACAATGAATATCAAAAGGTATTCCTAAAAATTTTTTTGACATTACCACACATTCTGTATGCCAACCAGGAAAACCTTTTGTTTTTTTATTAGTACTTGGTCTTTTCCAAGGACAATTCCACTCCATTTGTCTTTTTACTCCAATAGGACTAAATTTCCAAAGAGCAAAATCTGTAGGATTTTTTTTACCAGGTACCATTTCTACTCTTTTTCCTGGTAAAATTTTCATTTTTTTAGGCCATAATCTTCCATAAGTTTTTAATTTTGAAGTATCAAAATATACACCATCTTCTATAATATAAGTAAATCCTTTTTTTTCTAATAATTTTATAAATCCTATTTGTTCTTTTATGGTTTGAGTTGCTCTTACAAAAATATCTGGTTTTATTATATTTAGTAATTTTAAATCTTTTTTAAATTCTTTTTCATAAAATCTGGCGATTTCAAAAGCGCTTTTTTGTTCTTTTTTTGCCGCCCTTTCTATTTTGTCTTCTCCTGTATCGGCATCAGAAATTAAATGTCCAACATCGGTAATATTCATTACGTGTTTTACCTTAAAACCATTATAAAGTAATACTCTTTTTAAAATATCTTCAAAAATATATGTTCTTAAATTACCAATATGGGCATACCAATAAACAGTAGGACCACAAGTATACATGCTTACTAAATTCTTATTTAAAGATTTAAAAATTTCTTTTTTTCTTGTAAGGTTATTAAAAAATAAAATTTTATTTTTCATATTATTTAAAATCTTCTATTTGGTATATAGCCGCGCAAATGGCGCATACAGGTTTACCTTTGCATTTAATACCAGAAATAAGATAATTTATTTTTCCATATTTATATTCTTTTCTTCTCTTTATTAAATCTTTTAAGGATAGAGTTATTAACTTTTTCAATTCTTTTTTATTATCTGCTGTGTCTTCTACAAATAGACCCTTTCCCTCTTTGTTTTGTACCCAACCCAAACCCGCAAAAGCGTATTTTCCTTTTTTAGTTTCTATTTTTTTTGCTAAAACTACATATAATTTTTTACCATAATCTTCTTCTCTGAATTTAATTTTTTTAAATATAATTTTTGAATTTTCTGGAATTATAGAAGAAAGATAAATTAAATTAAAATTTGATATTCTGGCATCATATAAAGCAGCGTCAAAAGCAGAAAGTTGGGTATTGCCCTTCCCTTTTCCTTTTACTAAAAAAATATATCTTTCTTTTAAAGAACGTTCTACCATATATTTATATTTTTTGAAAAACAATTTCTTTATTTAATGTTTTGACCTGAAAATCTATTTTTTTTGAAGTTTCTGGTAAAAAAGGTTTCAAAATATTTGAAATTTCACTTAATAAAAATAATAAATTTGATATTTTTTGTTTTTGATCTTTATTTTTTTCCCAAGGTCTTGTTTTTTCTATATATTTATCAGTATAAGAAATCAAGTTCCAAATTTCTATTAAAGCTTCATTTAATTTAAATTCTTTCATTTTTTGGTGATAAATTTTTAGGCTCTTTTTTAAAAAAACTAAACTTTCTTTAGATCCTTTTTTAGTTTTAACTTTTTCTCTTTGTGCAAGCGAAATAATTCTATTTACTAAATTACCCAAACCCAAAGCTAAATCCGCATTATATCTTTTCTCAAATTTCTCAAAGGTAAAGTCAACATCTTCAAAGGGAGAAGATTCTCTTAAAAAATAGTATCTCACGGCATCTTTTCCATATTTTTGAACTAATTCAAATGGATCAACTATATTTCCTAAACTTTTTGACATTTTTTGGCCTTCTACCTTAATAAAACTATGAACTAAAATAGCGCGAGGAAGTTCTATTTTTGCAGATAACAAAAAGGCTAACCAATAAATTGCATGAAATTTTAATATATCTTTTCCTATTAAATGTAAATCTGCTGGCCAATATTTTTTATATTTTTTTGAATTATTACCATAACCTATAGCCGAAATATAGTTTGCAAGAGCGTCAAACCAAACATAAATTTTTTGAGAATTATCATTTGGAACTAAAATACCAATCCCCTCTAATCTTTCTGAAGGTCTTGAAATACTTAAATCTTCTAACTCTGAATTTAAGATATTTAATATTTCATTTTTCTTTGATTCTGGAATTATTTTAACTTTATCTTTTTGAATAATATTTTTTATTTTTTCTTTATATTTTGAAAGTCTAAAAAAATAATTTTCTTCTCTTACTTTTTCTGGCTCTCTTTGGTGTAAAGGACACTTTCCCGAAACTAAATCTTTTTTTGTTAAAAACGCCTCACAACCTACACAATATAAACCTTCATATTGTTTTTTATAGATATCGCCGTTTTTTTGACATTCTTGCCATAATTTTTGAACTCCGGGCCAATGAATTTTTTTATCAGTTGTTCTTATAAAGTAACTATTAGAAATATCTAAAACTTTAGCGAGTTTTTTGAATTTTTGAGCGTTTCTTGAAATAAATTTTAAAGGAGATATATTTTCTTTTTTAGCTGAAATTACATTTTTTTGAGCATTTTCATCAGTACCGGTTAAGAAAAAAACATCTTTTCCAATCAAACGATTGTATCTTGCAATAGTATCTGCTTGAATTAATTCCAAAGCATGGCCTAAATGCGGTGAAGCATTCACATAAAAAATAGAAGTAGTTAAATAAAATTTTTTATCTTTTGTCATTTTTTATAATAATAACAAATTCTCCTTTTACTTTGTCTTTTTTAAGTTCTTCTAATACCTGATTTATCTTTCCCCGATAAATTTTTTCAAAATATTTCGTCAATTCCTTTCCAACCACAACCTTTAAATTATTATTTATTTTTTTTAATTCCTCTAACGATTTAAGAATCCGGTGCGAAGATTCAAAAAAAATTATTGGTAAATTTGAAAAAGCAATTTTTGCAAAAAGCGACTTTCTTTTTTTCTTTTTTGGCAAAAAACCTAAAAATAAAAATTTTTCCATTTTCATCCCCGCTACAGAAGCAATCGCGCAAATAGCAGAAGGACCAGGAATAGGAATAATTTTAATATCTTTTCCAAAAACTTCAACAATTTTTTCTATTAATTTGTTTCCAGGATCTGAAATGCCTGGAGTGCCAGCATCAGATAATAAAGCGAGATTTTTACCCTCTTTTAATAAAGATATAATATAATTAATTTTTTCAATTTTAGAATGATGATGATAAGAAATTAAAGGTTTTCCAATAGAATAATATTCTAATAATTTTTTTGTTACTCTAGTATCCTCACATAATATAAAATTAACCTTTTTTAAGATATTTACCGCTCTTTGTGTTATATCTTCTAAATTTCCTATAGGACTAGCGACAATATATAATATTCCTGGCATTAATTTTGAGAAATATTTTTAGCTAAAAAATATTCCTTTAAAAATTCTGATAAAATACCTAAAAGAGGAATTGCTAACACTGCACCCAATGGCCCCCAAAGTCTTTCACCAACTACTAAAGACAATAAAACTAAACTTGGGGAAATATTCATAATTTTGCGGAAAAAGAGGGGTGAAAAAATATTATTTTGAATTATCTGTAAGGCAATGAAAGAAATAATAGAAAAAATAGCTTTTAAAGGCGAATCTATTAATCCAGTAAAAAAAATTAAAACTCCGGCAAAGATACCCCCCAAATAGGGCACAAAATCTAATATTCCAGCTAAAATAGCTAATAAAAATGAATATCTTACTTGAAAAATATATAAAACTATATAAACCGAAACAGCAAGAAAAATACAAGAAATAATTCTCACTAAAAACCACTCGATTACTTTTTGCTCGCTTTTTCGCCATAAAAGAATTAATCTTTCTTTATATTTTTCAGGCAAAATAAGAGAAATTAAATTTACAAATATATCCTTTTGTAAAGATAGAAAAAAAGCAAGAGTAATAGTAAAAATGGTCCAAGAAATATTACCAAAAATAGCAGATAAAGCTAAAAAAGCGCTTTGGCCTATTTTTTCAAAATTTGAAGGATCTGGATAAAGAAGTTTGTGCAAAAAATTAACATTGATACCAAACATTTTAAATAAAGGAGAAAGTTGGTTTAAATATATTGGAAGATTGTCAATAATTTGTAAAATTTCTTTTTCAATTATTGGTCCGCTTTTCCATAATAAAACTCCAATTAGAGAAAAACTACCCACATAAATTAAAATAGCGGCAATAATACGGGGAATTTTCTTTCTTTCTAAAAAATCAATAAAAAAATTGGCAACAATAGAAATAATGACACCAAATATAACCCATACAATTAAATCTTTTAGTAAATAAAGAAAATATAAAGATATTATTAACAAAATTATTTTATAAATAGCGCTAAAACTAATATCAATATTTTCTCTTTCCATATATTAAATCTTTAATAAATTTAAAAAATCATTTTCTTTTTGAGGACCAATAATTGCTAAATTCAGGTTTTCTTTTTTAAATATTTCTTTTGCCACTTTTTTAATATCTTCGGTAGCAATATTATCTATTTCTTTTTTTAATTGATCTGGGGTTAAAATTTTATCAGTAAGAAATTCTTGAAAAGCATAAAATCTTGCTTCAGATTCCGAATTATCTAAAGATAAAGTTAGATTTCCTTTTAAATATTCTTTTGCCATTTTAATTTCTTCTGGCAAAATTTTTCCATCTTTTACATTTTTATATTCTTTTAAAATTAACTTTATGACTTCTTTTACTTTTTCGTGGGGTACACCCAAACTTGTTGTTAAATAGCCATGATCTGTATATAAAACCGAAGAGGTGTAAATATAATAAGATATACCTAATTTTGTTCTTATTTTTTGGAAAAATCTTGAACTCATATTTCCTCCCAAAATTACACTAATAATTTCTTGAGCATACTTTTCTTTACTATTTAAATTATATCCTTTTACACCAATAGAAATGTGCGTTTGATCAGTCTTTTTTTGCATTATTTTTATTTTAGGCTTGATATTATTTTGGGAAATAATTTTTTCATTTTTTTTAAAACCCCTTTTTAAATTTTTAAAATATTTTAAAGCTAAATTAATCATCTCTTTTTCCTTAAAATTTCCAGCCAAAACCAACATTGCATTTTCTAATAAATAATATCTATTTAAGTAACTTAAAAAATCTTCCCTCTTAAATCTTTTAATATTTTCTTTTTTTCCGATTACACTCCAACCAATTGGTTGATCATCATATAAAGATTCTTCAAATAAGTCTCCAATATATGATATAGGAGTATCTAAATACATATTATATTCTTGCAAAATAACACCTCTTTCTTTTTCCATTTCTTTTTCTTCAAATTTAGAATTTAATAAAATATCAGATAAAAAATCAAAAGCAAGCTCTAAATAAGATTTATCTACTTTAGCAAAATAATATGTATATTCTTTAGAGGTAAAAGCATTATAAATACCACCTATTGAATCTAAGGTAATTGCAATATCTTTTTGAGTAGGTCTTTTCTTTGTTCCTTTAAAAAATAAATGTTCTAAAAAGTGAGAAATACCATTTTCTTCTTTTTTTTCATATCTACTTCCAACACCAAAAATCATCATTACCGTTACTATATCGGTATTATTAGATGGCACAAAGATTGTTTTTAATCCGTTTTTTAAAATAATTTTTTTATACATTAAATTTATCTTTAAAATATGAAATTAAATCTGAAACCTTTATTCTTTCTTGGAACATTGTATCCCTATCTCTTACAGTTACAGTATCGTCTTCTAATGTTTGAAAATCGATTGTCACGGCAAATGGACAACCTATTTCATCAAATCTTCTATATCTTCTTCCTATAGAACCATTTTCATCATATTCACAAAAAAAGTGATTTTTTAAAAGCTTACAAATCTCTTTTGATTTTATAATTAATTCTTCTTTGTTTGTTAAAAGTGGGAAAACAGCAATTTGAATAGGAGCTAAATTTTTGTTTAATTTTAATAATATCTCAACTTCTTTAGTTTTTTGGGTAGTTATTGTTCTACCTCCTTTTATTTCTTCAAAAGCGTCGCATAAAATTGCCAAAAATAATCTATCTATACCAAGAGTAGGTTCTATTACAAAAGGAATATATCTTTTTTTCTTAAGATCGTCAAAATAACTTAAATCTTTTCCAGACATTTTACTATGCGCTTTCAAATCAAAATCAGTTCTATTTGCTATACCAGCTAATTCTCCCCAACCAAAAGGAAATTTATATTCAATATCCATAGTTCTTTTTGAATAGTGCGCTAAAGATTCTTTTTTATGTTCATAGAGTCTTAAATTTTCTTCTTTTATTCCAAGAGAAATAATAAAATTTTTCCATTCTTTTACCCAATAATCAAAAAATTTTTCGTCATCTTTTGGTTCAACAAAATATTCTATCTCTCCGATTTCAAATTCTCTTGATCTAAAAATGAAATTGCCAGTAGTAATTTCATTTCTAAAGGCTTTACCAATTTGACCTATTCCAAAAGGAATTTTTAATCTTAAGGTTTGTAAAACTAAATTAAAATCTAAAAACATCGATTGGGCAGTTTCTGGTCTTAAAAAAGTTAAATGACTTTCATCTTCTACTGGTCCCAAAAAGGTTTTGAACATTAAATTAAACTGTCGAGGTGGGGTAAATTCTTTACCTCCACATAAAGGACATTGATTTTTTTCCTTCGCCTTTCCTTGACCTAAAAATGCGCCTTCTGCCATATAATCTGCCCTAAATCTTGAATGACAACTTTTACATTCAATTAAAGGATCAGTAAAATTTTCTATATGACCCGAAGCTTCCCACACTTTTGGATGAAGTATCACGCTACTATCTATTAAAACAATATCATCTCTTTCTTGAATAAATTTTTTTATCCATAATCTTTTAATATTATTTTTTAATAAAGAACCTAAAGGACCATAATCCCAGATTGCTTCTACGCCTCCATAAATTTCAGAAGACTGAAAAATAAAACCCCTTCTTTTTGCAAAAGAAACAATTTTATCCATTAATAATTCCATACTATCTGTTATTGGTTATTTTCAACTATTGTACCCCCTCGAATATCAATTGAATTATCATCTGGTAAGGTAGAATCTTTACCCTCTGCCTTTTCTTTTATAATTTCTCCTGTCACTGCGTCTATTCCAGAAAATTCTGATTCATTTAATAAATTAACAACCTTTCCAACCTGAGATTCCTGGGGAGTAAACTCTATCTGAAAAGCTAAGGTTAAAGGAGTAGAAGACTCAGATCCTACCCAAGGGGAAATGTCGCCTATATTCCAAATAATTTCTCTTGAATTTTGATCAAAAGTAAATTTTGCATCCTCTGGGAAAATTTTTCCCGTAAGTTGAATATATTCAGGTAAAGTTGTTTTTATCCTTGCGTTTTTAATCCCATTCCAGCCAGATTTTATCTGCCAAAGAACAGTATATTGCGTAGAAGAACCAATTTGAGGAGGAACTGGACCTTCATTATCAAAAATATCTTGTTGTCTTAAAACTTTTTGAGAAAAGTTTATATAAGAATTTACACTATTTTGAAATGTTTTTTGAATATCACCAAAACTTATTTTTAAAGTTAAAAGAGGAGTGCCAGAATTTGTGCCAATAGCATCTATTCCTTTTAATTTTACCCAGAAATCAGCCTTTCCTTCTTCTAAAGCGTCCAAAAATCTTAATGAAGGCACATCTTTCCAATCCCATAAAATAGTATTATCACCCTTTGCAAAAGATCCCTTGGGCACTAAGACAGTATCTAAATCGAAAAGGTCACCCTGAAGAGTTACTAATAAAAATTTCTTTTCTACTGGTTTTTGACTTAAATTTTTAAAAAATATTTCATAATGCAACAATTCTCCTGCTTGGGGTTTATAATCTGCTATACCATTAATTAAATAAGAAATAAAAACAGGAGATTGAGCAATTTCTAATGACTGGGATGTTTCTTTTAAAACTATAAAATTATTATCTAAAATTATTCCCAATTTTGCTCTAAAAATTTGTTGGCTCTTTTCTTGACCTGAAATAATACCAGAAATCATAATTCTTCCCCCATTTAATTTTTTTAAAAGAGGAATTTGCCATTGATTTTGTTCTATACCCTGAGGCTTAGCTTTAATGAATTGAAAACCAGAAGGATAATCTATTTGAATAGCCAAATTTTCCAAATCTGCTTCACTATTTGAAAAATAATTTAAAGAAAAATTAATTTCTGTATTACTTTCACTTTTTAAAGGTAAATCAAATTCAAAAGTTATCGGAACAAACTGAATTTTTGTATTAAAAGAGGTATTTACTTCATATCTCGCCTTTAAATTTTTTGGTTGAAAACTCAAATATGCTTTTGCCACCAAATTATCTCCTTCTTTACCAAAAAGGATACCTTTGAAAGTAAAACTATTTTCTTGTCCTGGATAAATATCAGGTAAGGTTTTAATAATTCTCTTTTGACTTTCTTTTGAAATGGAATTTTGGGGAAATTCAAAAACTAATTCTGGTTTTTCAAGAGTAGTATTCCCATTATTTTTATAGCGAACAGTATATTCTATATTTTGCCCAGCCGAAATTGTATCTGGAGCTAAAATTTCTAATTTTAAAACTTCTTTAGAAAACTGCACTTTTTCAAAATATAGAAAAATAAAACCAACTAATAAAATTAATAAAAATAAAATTATCCCTAAAACCTTATTCATATTTTTGATAATTTTTCAAAAAATCTAAATAAAATTTCGTAATTAATTTTAAATTTAAAAAATCGGCTTTTAAAATTCTTAAATTTTTATAATCTTCGTGAAGAAAAAATTTTAATATTTTTATGGTATTAAAATTAATCGGTTTTACATAATCTTTTTCATCTAAAAAATTTTTTCTAAAACATTTTTTGCAAATTATCCCTCCTTCTTTTACTGAAAAATAAAATATATCATCCTTTTTAGGTTTTATTTTACAAGATATACAATGTTCTAAAACTGGTTTAAATCCTAAAATAGCAATTAAATTCCATAAATAATAATAATATAAAGACAACAAAAAAGCAATTTTTATATTTGCTAATTTTTTAAAAAAATTATTTAATAAAAACCATAAATTTTCATCTTTTTCCTCAAAGGGTATTAAAGAAAAAAGAACGTTGACAAAGGCTAAAGCTATTTTTAATTTTCTTTCATCTCCTCTAATTCCGTAAAATTTATCAATCGGAAAACTATCAGTTAATATTTTTTGATTTTTTCCTTGAACAAACTCAACACTGCCCAATAAAAATAGGGTAGCATTTTCTTTTAATTTGGCATTAATTTTCCTTATACCCCTTGCAAAAATTTCTATTTTTCCGAAATCTTTAGTAAATAAGATAAAAATTTTATCCGCATCTCCAATCTCTTCTTCTCCTAAAAAGAGAGCTTCAGTATTCTGCTTTGAAAACATAAAAAATTATTAAAAAAAATCAAATTTTTTTACAGTAAAATATACTTTTTTTTCATCAAAAGAAATTTCCTTAAAAAGATTTTTATCTTTTATAATAACCTCTCTCAAAACTTCTATTTTTGCTTCTTTTTTAATATTTTCTTCATTTTTTGAGATTATTGAAATAATTTTTGAATCGCCGCCATATTCTACTAAAATTTTATCTTTTGGTTTTAAATTCATTTCCTTTCTCTTAGATTGAATATTTCTTATAAATTCTCTTTTAATTCCCTCTTCTATTAATTCTTCGGTTAAAGTAGTATCTAACTCTATTTTTTCTTTTAATGTTTTTTCGAAAACAATCTCTTTTACATTTACTTCTTCTTTAATTAAATCTAATAATTTAGTATTTTTAATTTTAAAGAAATCTGGTTTTATTTTTAATACTCCAAGAGGTTGTCTAACTTTAATAGAATGTTTTGCCCTTTCAGCAAGAGCTAAAGAACAGATTTCACGTATTTTTTCCATCTCTTTTTCCAAATTTTTATCTATAAGTTCTTTATTAACTTTTGGAAAATCTTCCAAATGTACAGAGATTTTTGATTTATTTATATTATGTTTAAGTTCTTGATAAAAAAATTCGCTTTGAAATGGTAAAAAAGGAGCAGTAATTTTAGCTAAAGAAAATAATACAAAAGTTAAAACCTGAACGGTCATTTGGGATTCTTCATCTTGCTTTTGGTTTTGGAATATTTTTCTTGATCTTCTAATATACCACAATGATAAATCATTGATAATAAAATTTTCTATTTCTCTTGCGGCTTTATTTATCTCATATTTTTCTAAAGCATTTTGGGAAATTAAAATAGTAGAGTAAAATTTTGAAATTATCCATTTGTCTAAAATATTATTAGATTTTTTTACTAATTTTTGAATATTATTTGGATTAATAGTTTTTATTTTCCGAATATAAGTTTTTAAAAAAACAAAACAGTTCCAAAAAGTTAAGATAAATCTATTTTTAGTTTTTTCTATATCTTTTTCTGAAAAAAGTTTATAATCGCCAGGTTGATTAATTGTATAAAAATACCACCTTGTCGCATCAACTCCATATTTCTCAATAATATACCAAGGTGAAACAACATTTCCTTTTGATTTTGACATTTTTTCGCCTTTCTCATCTAAAACAATACCTAAAGAAATAACGTTTTTATAAGAAGGACCAAAACCCAATAAAGTTGAAATAGACAACAATGTATAAAACCAACCCCTTGTTTGATCAATACCTTCTGAAATAAAATCAGCTGGAAATAGTTTTGGAGGTTTTAATTTTTGTTTTTCATTTATTTTATTTTGAAAGGAAGAAAAAGGCCAATGTTCTTGAGCAAATGGCATAGCTCCTGAATCAAACCAACAATCAATTACAAAAGACACCCTTTCCATTTTTTCTCCACATTTCGGGCAGTAAAATTTAATATTATCAACATAAGGTTTGTGTAAATCTATTTCCCATTTTTTATTGTATGGTAAATCTTTAAATTCAATTTCTCGATATTCTCCGGTTTTTATTTTATTTCTCTCTATTTTTTCTTCAAAATCTTTTATATCATATCCTAAAACTGTTCCCTGAAACATTAAAATTGGTTTTGAATGACTTATAATTAAAATTGTTTTTCCAGTATATTTTTTATCTATTTCTTTAATAAAATTAAAAATTCTTTTTCTTACATCATTATAGTTTTCTCCCCCTTTGGGTTTTTTAAAAAATCTTTCTTTATAAGAAGACCAATAACCTTCAAATTCAGAAATTAATTTTCCCTCAAAAATACCAGCTTTAATATCTCTTAATCTTTTATCAAAAATTGGCTCTATATTTAATTCTTTTCCTAAAATTTCTGCTGTTTCTCTTGTTCTTTCTAAATCAGAAGAAATTATAATATCAATATTTTCTTTCTTTAATTTTTTTGCTACCCTTTTTATTTCTTTTTTTCCTCTTTCTGTAAGAGAAGATAAAATTTTTTCAGGTTTACTCGAAATAATTATATTTCTCAAATTCATTTCAGATTCTCCATGCCTTAAAAATAAATATCTATTTTGAGAAAATTTTTGTTCTTTTAATTCATTAATAGAACCAATTATTTTTCTATAACCACATTTTTTACATTCCCAAATAGGTAATGGAGTACCCCAATATCTTTCTCTTGATAAAGACCAATCTTTAGCTTCTTTTAACCATTCTCCAAACCTTCCTGTTTTTATATGTTTTGGAATCCAATTAATTTTTCTATTGTTAGAAATTAAATCATTTTTCAAAGCTGACATTTTTATAAACCATCCATTTTTTGCAAAAAAAATTAAAGGAGTTTTACAACGCCAACAAAAAGGATATTCGTGTTCTATTATTTTTTCTTTAAAAAGAAAATTTCTTTCTTTTAAATCTTTTATAATTAGAGGATCGGCATCCTTTACAAAAATACCAGCAAATTTTTCGACAAATAATTTAAATTTTCCTTCCTCATTTACATTTAAAATTATAGGAAATTCTGGTAATTTTTTTTCTTTCAATTTTAAATTTTGATTTTCTATTAACTCCATATCTTCTGGTCCAAAAGCTGGAGCTATATGAACTAAACCAGTTCCCTCTTCTAAAGTAACAAAATCTGCTGGAAATAACTTATAAATATTACTTTGATATTCTTTTACAGGATAGGGTGGTTCATAAGAAATTAACGAAAATTTATTTATATCAATTTCTTCATAAGAATAATTTTCTAATCCTAAATCTTTTATTCTTTCTTTGGCTAATATTAAGTATTCATCATTTATCTTTACTTTTACATATTTAAATTTGGTGTTAAATGCAACTGCTACATTTCCAGGTAATGTCCAAGGGGTAGTTGTCCATATCAAAAGAGAGGTATTTTCAAATTCAGGATTCAAAATTTTAAATTTAACAAAAATAGAGGTTTCTTTTACTGTTTTATAACCCTGGGCAACTTCATGAGAAGATAAAAAGGTACCACATCTTGGACAATAGGGATTTACTTTTAATCCTTCATATAAAAATCCCTTTTCATATATTTTCTTTAAAATAAACCACACAGTTTCAATATATTCTTTTGTATAAGTAATATAAGGATTTTTTAAACCAATCCAAAAACCTATTCTTTGCGTAAATTTTTCCCATTCTTTTTTATATTCCCAAACAGATTTTTTACAAAGTTCATTAAATTTTTCTATTCCAAATTTTTCAATCTCTTTTTTTGTGTTTATTTTTAATTTTTTTTCTATTTCAATTTCAACTGGTAAACCATGAGTATCCCAACCTGCTTTTCTTTGAACTTTAAAGCCCTGCATTGTTTTATAACGGCACACAAGATCTTTAAAGGCTCTACTTAAAAAATGATGAATACCAGGTTTTCCATTTGCTGTGGGTGGACCTTCATAAAAAACAAAATCTTTGTTTTTGTTTCTTTGAGAAATACTTTTTTCAAAAATATTTTCTTTATTCCAAAAATTTAAAATTTTCTTTTCTATTTTTTGAATATTAAATTCCATATTTTTTATTTTTATATTAATTAATAATTTATCAAAAAAAATAAAAAAATAAAGAATTACATCTTTTCTAATACGGAAAGCCCTAATATTTTAAAAGAATTTTTAAGAATTTGGGCAATAGAAAAAGTGATTAACAATCTTAATTTTCTTAAATCATCATTTTTCTCGTTTAAAATTGGGTATCTTTCATAAAATAAATTGAATTTTTGAGAAAGATTAAAAATATAATTACAAATAATATTTGGACTAAACTTTTCTTGAGATTTTAAAAGAATAGTTCTAAATTTACAAATTTCTTTTAAAAGATAAAACTCTTCTTCCGAAAGAAAATTTGGATTTTTAGATAAAATTTTTATTTTATTTATTCTATTTATTTTTGCTTTTTTTAAAACACTATTTGCTCTTACTAAAGTATATTGCAAATAAGGGCCTGAATTACCTTTTAAATTTAAACATTTTTTTAAATCAAAAATAATATTATTCTGGGGATTTTCCCTTAGATCATTATATTTTATAGCGCTAATAGCAATTTTTTTTGCAACTTTTTCTTTTATTTTTTCAGAAGCATTTTTATATGCTTTTGATTTACTTAAAATTTTTTTTGCTTCTTGAATAGCTTTATTTAAAATTTTCTCTAAATGAATTGTTGTTCCTTGACGAGTAGAAATTTTACCACCCTTAGAAAGATACAATCCATGAGATAGATGAAAGAAATAAGTTTCTTTTTTAGCATAAATTTTATCCCATTTTAACATTTTTACTGCTTCAAATAATTGTTTCATATATAAAGATTGCTCTGCCCCAACCTCATATAAAATTATATCTGGTTTCCATTTTTTTAATCTGTATTTTATTGCCGCTAAATCGCGCAAAAAATAAGTAGAAGTACCATCTGATTTTACTAAAATTGCTGGCGGAAACTCTTTTTCTTTAAATTTTATAATTAAAGCGCCCTCGCTTTTTGAAAGAATGCCTTTTTCTTGAAGTTCTTTAATTATTTCTTTTGTAAATTTAAGATAAAAACTTTCTCCTATAGTAAAATCAATTTTTATATCTAAAATTTTATATATTTTATTAAATTCTTTTAGGCTTAATTTTACAATTTCTCTCCAAATTTGCTTAATTTTTTCATCTCTCTTTTCTAGTTTGAAGAAATATTTTCTTCCTTCTTCTTTTATTTTAGGATTTTTTTGCGCTTCTTTATGAAATTTAACATAAAGTTTTTCTAACTCGTAAATAGTATATTCTTTTATATTCTTTTTTCCCCCCCATTTTAAAATAGCAAAAATTAGATTTCCAAATTGAGTCCCCCAATCACCTAAGTGGTTATCACCAATAGATTTATATCCTAAAAATTTAAAAAGATTATATATAGCGTGACCAATAATTGTTGATCTTAAATGTCCAATTCCAAAAGATTTTGCAATATTTGGAGAAGAATAATCAATAACTATCGTTTTTTTCTTATTTAATATTATTCGTGGATATCTTTCTTTTTCTTTAAAAATATTGTTTATTTCTTCTAAAAATACTTCTTTTTTGAGAAAAAAATTTAAAAAGCCTTGAGGAGATATTTCAATTTTCTCTAAAAAATTTATTTTTTTATTATTTAATTTTTCCAATATTAAATTTGCTAATCCAATAGGTGGTTTTTGAGCAACTTTTGAAAGCAATATTGCTATATTACTAGTAAAATCACCATATTGAAAAAAAACGGGAAAATTTATATCAAAATTAGGAATAAAAAAATCAGAAAGTATTTTTTCTTTTTGAAGCTCTAAAATAGATTCTTTAATTTTTTCTTTTAAAATTTGTCTTTGAACTTCCATAAATTAAAGTGCCAATAAAAATTTTTTTATTTAAAACACAATCTAATCTTTTAAGAAACTCACCATTTATTATAAAAACATTAATACTCAATTTTTCTGCTAATTTTGAAGCAATAGGATCAAAAGGGGTTGATAATCCCGGTTCCCATTTTCCACCAATAATTCTTTTATATTCTTTAAAAGAAATTTCTTTTAAGGGTTTTACATTTTTAAATTTTCTTGGATCTTTATCATATATAAAATCTATATTTGTTAAATTTATAATTTCTTTTATTCTATTGTGTTTTGCAAACAATACAGAAACATAATCTGTAGAAAATCCAGGTTTAAAACCCGAACCGACAATAATATCTTTTTTAAAATTAACCTTTTTTGTTGGATCAGTTATAATGGTGTTATTACAAAAAGAAGAAAAAATCCTTTTTACTACTTTCGCATTTAATCTTGTTACTTCTATTCCAATCTGATCTCTTTCAAAAGATTCTGCTCCAAATTCTTTAAGGGCCTCTTGATATTTTCTTGCTATTTTCCCTCCCCCAACAAAAATAACAAATTTATATTTTTTTAAATGTTTTAAAATTAGGTTTCTAAATTTTTTTAAGAAATTTAAATTAATTTCATTTTCTTTCCACAAAAGCGAACCACCTAAAGATATAATTATTTTTTTCTTTTCCATATTTTTGTTTTAATTTTAATATATTTTTTGCTAAAATTAAAGAATCAACCTATGAAAAAAAATATTAAGAGGGTTATTGCTCAAAACAAGAAAGCAGAGTTTAATTACGAAATTTTAGAGAAATATATAGCTGGAATAGTATTAGAAGGTCACGAAGTAAAATCAATAAAAATTTTTGGTATAAACCTAAATGGTGTTTTTGCTATTGTTAAAAGGGGTGAAATTTTTTTAATAGGATTAAATATTCCTCCTTATCAGCCTGGAAACTTAACTTTAAGATATAATCCAAAAAGAGATAGGAAATTGCTTTTAAAAAAAACTGAAATAAAAAATATAATAAATAAATTAAATCAAAAAAGGTTGACGTTAATACCGCTTAGGGTGTATAATATAAAAGGTTTAATTAAGATCGAATTGGGTATAGCTAAACATAAAAAGAAGTTTGAAAAAAAAGAAAAAATAAAAGAAAGAGAAATTGACAGAGAAATAAAAAAAGAAATAAAAAATTATAATCTTTAGGTTCTTTTTTTATTTAATAAGAGGGGGGTGAAAATGGAATTGATGAAAGTCATAAAAAGCCAAAGCAGGCAGGTTGAGGGAGACCTCATAAAACATCTAAAAAGTGCAAACTTTACTTTTAAACCTGCTTTAGTTGCTGCATAAAACTAAAGCCATTCTTCTTCTTTTGTTCTCGACAAAGAAGAAAGGGTGTTATATTTTTCGAGATAGATAGTTATTTTTCCTGGAATAACTATCGAAAAATAACAGGAAAAAAGTCTTATCGTTTTTGTCTACTTTTTAAAGATAAGACTTTAAAAGAAAGTAGACTATACCTGTAAAACTGCGAGGCTTTGACTCTCAGACGCGGGTTCAAATCCCACCACCTCCACAATTAATATTAATATAAATTAATAAAAATATTTTTAAAAAAATTTTAATAAACAATCAAATAAAAGCAGAAAAAGTAAGAGTAATAAAAGAAAATGGAGAGCAACTTGGTGTTTTACCATTACAAGAAGCTCTAGAGTTAGCAAAACAAAATAACACAGATTTAGTACTAATAACTGATAACATCCAACCACCTGTTTGTAAATTAATAAATTATGGAAAATTTATTTATAATTTGCAGAAAAAAGAGAAAAAGAAAAAAGATAGTGGTCAAATAAAAAATATTAGAATCGGTTTCAATATAGCTTCTCATGATTTAGAAACTAAAATAAAAGCAATAGAGAATTTCCTTAAAAAAGGCAATAAAATAAAAATTGAATTAAAGTTATCTGGAAGAGAAAATAGATTTACAGAAATAGCAAAAGAAAAAATTAATGAAATTTTAAACAATTTAAAAAATAATTTTGATATAAAAATTGAGAGAGATTTAAAAAAAGAAGGCAATAGAATCACCGTTTTAATAAGTAAAAAATAAAATTATGAAAAAAACACTATTAAAAAGATTTAAGATTAAAAATACGGGAAAAATTTTGGTTTTACCTACAGGTCAAAATCATTTTAGATCAAAAAAATCTGGAAAAAAAATAAGACAAAAAAGAAAACTAAAACATTTAACAAAAGAAGTCGTTAAAAAAATAAAAGAAAGATTAAAATAAAATTATGACAAGAGTAAAAAGAGGAAAAATAAAAGTTAAAAAAAGAAAAAAATTATTAAAATTAACAAAGGGTTTTAAATGGGGTAGAAAATCAAAACCAAAAAGAGCAAAAGAGGCAATTTTAAAAGCCCTCACTTATGCTTATAGGGACAGAAAAAAGAAAAAAAGCGAGTTTAGAAAACTTTGGCAAATTCAAATTGGAAATGCGGCAAAAGAAAGAGGATTAAGTTATAGTAAATTTATTCATTTATTGAAAGAAAAAAATATCGAATTAGATAGAAAAATATTAGCACAAATTGCTATAAATTACCCTGATATTTTTTCGAAAATTATAGAAAAAGTAAAAAGTTAAAAAATAACTTTTTTCTTTTTTATTTTTATTCCTTCTTTCTTTAAAAGAAAAATCTTCTTCTTTTCTCCTCTATTATATCCCCCTACTTTTCTATCTGATCTAATTACTCTATGACAAGGTATTCTAATATTCTCTTTTTTTGTTTTGTTTAAAATATTACCAACAGCCCTCCATGCTGTTGGTCTTTCGGCTAAAATTGCTACTTCTTTATAAGTTAAAAATTTTCCTTTTGGAATTTTCTTAACAAGGTTGTATACCTTTTCCTTAAAAGACACTTTATTTTTTAAACTATTTTCTTTTATTTTATTAATTAAAAAATCGTTTGCCTTTTTAAGAACACTTTTGGCGTTATCGTAAGTAAGAATTTTTATTGCCTCTTTAAATGGCGCCCACGTAAAACCTATATGTTCTTTTGAAATCGTAATTTCCTCTTGATTTGTACTTACTAAAAAAAATGTTACAAATTTTAAAACTCTTTTACCCTGAGAATAAAAATAATACTTTATTGTTTCCTTAAAGCCATCGATGATTTTTATATCATTTAGTCCTGTTTCTTCGTTTATTTCTCTTTTTGCTGTTTCTATTAATTTTTCTCCTTTTTCAACATGACCTTTTGGAAAATCCCAATAATCTTTTTTTGTTCTACTGCCCTTTGGATAGTGTAATAATAAATATTGAATATCGCCATTTGTTTTTCTAAAGACAATACCACCAGCTGATCTTTCAATTGGCATAATTAAATTATTTATAAACTTTAGAAGAAATAATCCAAAAAATTATTATAAAAAAAATTAAAATCAAAATATTTATCATTTGGTTTTTTATACTATCTTCTTCTTTTTGAATTTCTTTGCTTTCTCTTTGGATTTTTCCATCTGTGTTTTTGTTTTCTTGATTTTGTTCTGACATAGATTATTTATTTTTAAAAAATATGTAAATTTCTTTTAAAGAAAGGGTATTTATAATATCTTCTTTTTCCGCCCATCCCCTTCTAGCTTGAGCTATACCATATTCAATAAATTTCATTTGATCTTTTTGATGGGAATCTGTATTAATTACCATCTTTATTCCAATCTCTTTTGCTTTTTTTATATTAATATCATTTAAATCTAATCTTTCAGGATAAGCATTAATTTCTAAAATTGTTTTTGTTTCTTTTGCTATTTTTAAAATTTCTTCTATATCAATTTCATATTCGTCTCTTTTTTTTAAAATTCTTCCTGTAGGGTGAGAAACAATATCAATGTTGGGATTTTTCATAGCTTTTATTATTCTTTTTGTCATTTTCTCTTTTGGCATTTTAAAATTTGAATGAATACCGGCGATTACAAAATCCATTTGTTTTAGAACTTCGTCTTTAATATCAACAGAACCATCATTTAAAATATTCGCTTCGCAACCTTTTAAAATTCTAAAATTAATATTTTTTCTTTTAAAATTTTCATTTATTTTATCAATCTCTTTATTTCTTTCAATTAATTCTTTTTCATCTAACCCATGTTCTATTTTTAAAAATTTTGTATGACTGGCAATTCCTAAATATTCATACCCTAAACTTAAAGCCATATTTGCCATTTCTTCTATTGTATTTTCTCCACCGTCAAATTTTCCCTTCCACTTAATATGACAATGTAAATCTCCTTTAATATCTTGATATCCTATAAGTTTTGGTAATTTATGATTTAAAGCAGCCTCTATCTCACCCCTATCTTCTCTTAGTTCAGGTTCAATATAATCCATACCCAAAGTATCATAAATTTCTTTTTCAGTTTTACCAGCTACTATTTTAGAACCTGAAAATAATCCATATTCAGATAGTTTAAAACCCTTTTCTATCGCAACCTTTCTTAAAGCAATATTATGTTCTTTAGAACCAGTAAAATATAAAAGAGAGGCACCATAAGATTTTTGAGGTACCACCCTTAAATCCATATCAAAACCTTCTTTGGCCCTTACTGAAGATTTTGTTTTCCCTTTGCCCCAAATTTTAACAATATCTGGTAATGAACAAAAATAATCCATTATTTTTTCCGGTTTGTCAGAAATTGCCAAAAAATCAACATCGCCTATAGTTTCTTTCATACGCCTAATTGAACCACAAACAGATAATTCTTTTACTTCTTTTAGTAAAATAAGCTTTTCTGAAACTTCTTTAACAAAGGGTAAAATTTCTCCTAAAAGAAATCTTCCTTTGGATTTTTTAAAAAATTCTATTGATTGTAAAATATTTTTTTCTGTTTTTTCGCCAAAACCAAAAAGGGGCGCGATTTTATGTTCTTTAGCCGCTTTCTCTAATTGTTCTAAATTTTTAATTTTTAATTTTTCGTATAAAACTTTTATCTTTTTGGGACCTAACCCTTCTAAATTGGCCAATTCTTCTAAATTTATAGGATACTTTTTTTTAAAATCTTCATAATATTTTATTTTTCCTGTCTTTAAATATTCTTCTATTTTTTGAGCAATACTTTTTCCAATACCAGGAATTTCTTCTAAAGTCCTTAATCCTCCCTTTTTATAAATCTCTCTTAAATCTAAATCTAGTCCAGAAACTAAAAGAGCAGCTTTTTCATAAGCAAAAGGTTTAAACTCTATACCTTCCATTTGTAAAAAATAAGAAATCTCCTGAAAAATTTTGGCAAGTTCTTGATTTACCATAAATTTTTATATTTTAAAGCGTTTTTCTAAAATGGTAAACAATTTACTTTTAAATAAAATTACATTTTTAAAATATTTTTTTCAAATGTTTTTGTTCCATCTTCTAAAGCGTTTTTAATCTCTTTTTTTATCACCAAAAGTAATAAAGCTCCAATGGTCCCAAAAATTCCAGATAATAAGAATGTAAAGTTAAAACCAAATTTATCAACCAAAAAACCACCAAGAAACGCAGCCAATCCAGAACCAACACTAACGGCAGTAGCGTCCATTCCCCATTGAGTTGCTTCTTTTCCTTTATCAATATGCCGAGTAAAAATTGCTGTCCAACCAGATAAAGATAGCGCCATTCCAAAACCATGAAACAATTGAATAAAATAAATGTGAATTGGCAATTTTGATAGAATGAAAAAGAAGGGTAAAACCCCAGCTATAAATAAACCTAAAACCAAAGCAAAATAATCATCATCTTCTGATGGCAAACGATCTAAAAAAAATCCTATAGGAATTCTTAAAACTGCCAGTGAAATAGTATAAATTGCAACGGCTATACCAACAACAAAAATACTGCCGCCCTTGATTGAATTTATGATAAAAATTGGAAAAATTGGAGTAATTAACCCCCAACCCAACCAAAAAACTAAATCGCTCAAAATTAAATATTTTATAATCTTATTTAATTTAAAATTCCTCATAATTTAAAATTCTCAAAAAATTTAGTAATTTTTGTTTTAATAATATCAAAAATAAAAATCAAAAAAATAACTAAACCAAACACCGCAAACAGAATATCAATAAATCTCTGAGTCATACAGTAAGATAAACTGGTAGCGTTCGAAAAACCTAAAATTGAAAAACCCCACCAACTTGTTAATTCTAACGATCCTAAACTTGCCGGTACAGGAAAAAGATAAGCCAAATTTACAAGAGCATATATTATTAATATTTTTTGAATTTCCATACCGCCTGTTAAAAAAAAGATTAATACTCCAGAACGAAAAACCAATAAAATTTCTCTTAATAAACTTAATAAAAAACTTTTCCAAAAGGCTATTTTTTTAATATCAAAAAAATGAATAATATTTTTTTCAATTTCAAAAATATAATTATTATTTTGAGAAATTGGAATTTTTTTCTCTAATCCAAACTTATCAATAAACCATTTTACAATACTTTCTTTTTTTAACATCTTAAAGTAAAAAAATAACAATAAAAATAATAAACCAAAAACAATAAAAGCGATAAAATAAAAAACAAGTTTTTCTGGAAAATATCCGTAAAAAGAAAATGATAAAAACCCAAGCAAAATTGATATAAAGGTAAGAGTACCATTTAAAATCTTATCTACAATTATGGTAGAAAATCCATCAACAAAAGAAACATTATGCTTTTTTTCTAAAAATAGTACTGATGGAATTTCTCCTCCTGTGACGGAAATAGGAGTAAAATAGCTTAAAGAAAAATTTATAAACCAAGATTTGAGTATCGCCAAAAATGATAGTTTAAAACCAAAATTTTTTAAGATATATTGCCGTCTTAATATAGCGACTAAAACTGTACAAATAGTAATTAACAAAATACAAAAACCAAAAAAACTTAAAACAAAATTAATTGCTTTCTGAATTTCTTGCGCTCTTAAAGATTTCAGAAAATATATAAAAACTATTAGCCCAAATAAAAAAGAAGCAAGATATTTTAAAAATTTTGACATTTAATATTAAAAACCAAAATCGGCACGAATTTGCTGGATTGGTAGGATTTCGGCAATGTTATTATTAAATGAATTAATAATTCCAACCAACTCACCTTTTAAATTAAAAACCGGACAAAAAAGAAAGTCATCTTTATCATTTAAATTTGCAAAAACTCTATTATTTAAAATAGAACGGACTTGTCCTGAGTTTATTATTGTATCTTTATTTTTTCTTCCTATTAAAAAAATAAATTCACCTATTTTTATTTCTTCTTCTTGAAAAGGTGTAGTTTTTAAATTATTTTTTTCTAGTTTGACCAAAACAAGACCTTCTTTTTCATTTTCTTTTATAATTTTAATATTTTCCTTTTCTGAATTTAAAAAAACTACTTTTTTGCGCAAATCAAAAAAATCTTTTTTTCCTAAAATGAAACCATCGGAAGTAATAACAATTCCACAACCTAAATTATTTTCTTCTTTTCCTATTAAAGGAACGCTTTCTTTTAATTTTAAAAAAAGTTTCGGAATTATCTCTTCTTGCCTTACTATTATTTCCTGAATAGGGTTAATAATTATCTCTTTTTGAATATTTCTAAAAAATTTAAATTTTTCGAAATAGGGATTTGTTAAAATAGCGGGGACTAAAAAAAATTCAAATAAAATAGCGCCAAAGATGCCAAAAAAAATAGAAAATAAAAAAAATGAAAATTTACTCATAAATTAAAGAGTAGAAACTTTATCTTTTAAAAATTTTATTTTCTTTTGCTTTTTAAATACCACTTCATTATTTTCAAAGTTAACTAAAACTTTCTCATTTTCTTGAATTTCATTTTGAACTATTTTTTTAGCTAAGTTATCTAAAATTAATTTTTGAATCACCCTTTTTAAAGGTCTTGCCCCAAAATTAGGATCAAAACCTTTTTTTATAATTTCTTTTTCTAATTCAAGAGTAAATTCTAATTCTATATTTTTTCTTTTTAAAATCCTCTTTCTGACTTTTTCTAATTCTAATTTTACAATTTGGGAAATTTCTTTTTCTCCTAAATAGTTAAAAATTATAATTTCATCAATTCTGTTTAAAAATTCTGGTAAAAATTTTTCTTTCAAAATATCTTTTATTTTCGCTTCAATATCTTCTTTGTTTTGAAAATTATCAGATAAAAACCCCACAGGTTTCATTTGAGAAATATATTCAGAACCAATATTAGAAGTCATAATGATAATTGTATTTTTAAAATCTACCACCCTTCCTTTTGAATCGGTTAATCTTCCGTCTTCAAAAATCTGAAGTAAAATATTGAATACTTCTGGATCTGCTTTTTCTATTTCATCTAATAAAATTACAGAATATGGCCTTCTTCTTATTTTTTCAGTTAATTGACCACCTTCTTCATATCCTACATAACCTGGAGGAGAACCTATCATTTTAGAAACACTATATTTCTCCATATATTCTGACATATCCAGTCTAACCAAAGCTTTTTCTGTATTAAAAAGATATTCTGCTAAAGCTTTTGCTGTTTCTGTTTTCCCTACTCCTGTTGGTCCTAAAAAAAGAAAGACACCTATTGGTCTATTTTCATCTGAAATACCAGTTCTACTCCTTCTTATCGCATTTGCAATTGCTTCTATTGCCTTATCTTGACCTATTACTCTTTGCTTTAATATCTCTTCTAAATTAGCAAGTTTCTTAGCTTCATCTTCTAAAAGTCTAAAAACTGGAATTCCTGTCCATTGAGAAACAATTTTCGCTATATCTTCTTGAGAAACAGATTGTCTAATAAAATTATACCTTTTTTGTAATAATCTTAATTTTTTTTCTTCTTTTTCAATTTCTTTTTCTAAACTAGGTATTTCCCCATATTTTATTTCTGCCATTCTTTGAAAATCTGCTCTTTTTTGGGCTAATTCCATTTCTTGATTTAACTGACCAATTTTTTGTTTTAAATTTTTTATTTTTTCAATAATTTCTTTTTGAGATAACCATTCTTTTTCTAATTTTTCTTTTTCTTCTTTTAATTTTTTTAGTTTTTTTTCTATTTCTTTTATTTTTTCCTCAGAAATATTATTTTCATCTTTTTTTAATCCCTCCTTTTCCATTTCTAACTTCATAATTTCTTCTTCTTTTAAAATTAGCTCTTGGGGTTCAGATTCAATACTCAATTTTAAATTAGAAGCAGCTTCATCTATTAAATCTATGGCTTTATCCGGTAAAAATCTATCGGTAATATATCTACTACTTAATTCTGCCGCAGCTCTTAAAGCTGAATCTTCTATTTTTACTCCATGATGCAATTCATATTTTTCCACTAATCCCCTTAAAATCATAATTGTATCCTCAACAGAGGGCTCTGAAACTAAAATAGGTTGAAACCTTCTTTCAAAAGCAGGGTCTTGTTCTATATATTTTTGATACTCCTTTAAAGTAGTAGCGCCAATTACTCTAATTTCACCCCTTGATAAAGGAGGTTTTAGTAAATTGGAAGCATCAATAGATCCTTCAGCTGCGCCAGCACCAATTAAAGTATGAAGTTCATCAATAAATAAAATGTATCTTTCTTCGCTTCTTTTAATTTCTCTTAATAAAGCTTTCATTCTAGCCTCAAATTCTCCACGATATTTAGTACCAGCAATTAATGCGCCAATATCTAAAGCAACTATTTCTTTATGTCTTAAACTGTCTGGCACACTTCCTTTTACAATTCTTTGAGCTAAACCCTCGACAATTGCCGTTTTTCCGACACCTGCTTCTCCAATTAAAACAGGGTTATTCTTTGTTCTTCTATTTAGTATTTGCATCAACCTTCTTATTTCAGATTCTCTACCAATAACTGGATCTAATTTTCCATTTCTTGCTAATTCTGTAAGATTTCTAGTATATTTTTTAATCACTTCAAACTTAGATTCTGGATTGGGATCAGTAATTTTTTCTCCACCCCTAATTTCTAAAATTATTTTTAATACTTCTTCTTTTTCTAAAGGTTTTATTCTTGGAGAAAGAAATTTTGTGTTTTTTAAAATTTCTCCAGCCTTTGTATTGCTTTCTAAAATTCCCAATAATAAATGTTCTGTTGAAATAAATTCGTCGCCAAAATTTACCGCTTCTTCTTTGGCCTTTTCTAATACTTGAGTTAAATCTTGGGTTAAATAAAAATCACCCCTATTTGTACTTACTCTTTGAAATGAGATTTGAATTTGAGAAAGTTCAAATTCTAATCGAGATAAAAGTGAAGTAGTATCTACTTCAAGTGCTCTTAAAACTTCAGGAACAATACTATCTTCTTGTAAAATCAAAACATATAATAGATGCAAAGCGTCTACCTGATTTTGTTTCTTCTTTTTAGCTAAATTTTGAGCTTCAAATAAAGCTTGTTGAGCTTTAAAAGTAAAATCGCCACTCTGTAAAAATGACATATTTTTAAAATAAAGAAGGAAAAAATTAAAACATTATATCTTCTTCAGCTCTTTTATATTCAAAAATATCTTCCAAGGAGAACCAAAAATGAAGTTCATGTTCTGCTTCTTCTGGTGTTTCTGAAGCATGAATAATGTTATGAACAGCTCTTTTATCTTTATTGGCAGCGGTAGCATCATCTACAGAAAAATCTCCTCTTATTGTACCCATTTCAGCTTGAGAAGGTAAAGAAGAACCTACTAATTTCCTTACCATATTTACAGCATGAATACCTTGAACTGCAATTTTTATCATAGGTCCTGAAGTTAAATAATCTATTAACCAACCTCTTACTAATTTACCTATTTCTAAAGGATCTTCTGTACCTAATTCTTGTAAGGCATTAAAACCATATTCTTGATAATTTTTTAAAGTTTTTTCACCCAATCTTTTAATCCAATTTTCATCTTTTGGATAATGTTCATTTATTTGTTCTCTGGTTGCTTGAAACATTTCTAATCCAATAATTTTTAGCCCTCTCCTTTCAATTCTAGAAATAATTTCTCCGATTAATCCTCTTTTTACTCCATCTGGCTTTATTAAAACCAGCGTTTTTTCTTCTTTTGGATGTGTTGTTTGCGCCATAAGTTTATTTTTATTGAACTAAAAATTTTATATCACCGTCTTTATCTGTCCTTAGTATCTTTATATCATACGAAGATAACAAATTCAAGGTTTCTGTATGGGGGTGGCCATAATTATTTTTTCCGCAGGAAATAACAGCAAAAAATGGATGAAAATGTTCTAATAGTTCTTCTGAAGTTGAAAATTTGCTACCATGATGAGCAATTTTTAAAACAGAGATATTGTCTTTTGGATATTTTTTAACAATTTCTCTTTCAACTTTTTTTGTGATATCGCCTAAAAATAAAAATTTTTCACCCCCCACAAATAACTCGACAACAACAGAAGTATCATTAGAAGTTTTTCCTTTTATCTCTTTTTGAGACAAATCTTCAAAGGGAAATAAGACTAAAACAATAATCTCTCCCGCTTTAATTTTTAAACCTGCTCTTCCAGAATAAACTTTTGCCTCTTCTTCTTTAATTTTTTTTAAAAAATCAAAATATATATTACTATCTCTTTTAATTTTATTCCAAATGATATTTTCAACTTTAAAATTATCTAAAACAGCTAATAATCCATTTAAATGATCTAATTCAGGATGAGTTAAGATTATTAAATCAATATCTTTATCAAAAAATGTTAATTCTTTTGAAATTTTATTTAAAATTAATTTTTTATTTGGGCCACCGTCTATAAGAATTTGATGATGATATCTACTTTCTATAAAAATAGCATCTCCTTGACCTACATTAAAAAATATTATTTTTGTTCCACTTTTTAATCTAAATATTTCACCCCACAATATTAAATTGCTTATCCCAAAAAACAAAATCAAGAGAATACTTTTTTTAAAATTCATTTATTTTGTAAAGAAAAATCACTGGGTATTGAAAAGGGATCTAAAATATCCAAAGAGTTTATACTTTCTAAATTTTTATTTTTTTTATCTATAATTTTAAAAAAGGTATTTATGGATTCAGTATTTATGTTCACAAAATGTGATGGAATAGGTTTTGATTTTAAATTTAAAAAATATTTTGAAAATAATAATAAAAACAAAACGCATTCCATTATAAAGAATAAAAATATTAAATAATAAATCTTTTTAAAAAAATAACGAAAAAATCTTAAAGTATTATCTTTTATTTTTAAAAAATAATTTTTCATTTTATAAAAACTTTAATATTTACAAAAGTTGAAAGGGTGTTATCTTTTTTATCTTTTTCTATATTAACACTTGACACTTCTAAAAAATATTTGCTATTTTCAACTGCCTTTAAAAATTTAACTATATTTTTGAAATCTCCTCCTAATTTTATTGATATCATATTAGTCTTTTCTTTTTTAAGAAGATTGTATTGGAAAATTTCACTACTTAAATTATATTGTTTTGAAATTTCTTCCAAAAAATTGAAGAAATCAATCGGTGTATCTTTTGGTATTAACCTTTCATCAACTAAATTCAAAACCTTTTGAAAAAAATTATAATTTGCTTTAAATTCATTGAATTTATTAATTTGAGTATTTTGAGTTAATAAAATCGCTTTCTGATAACTTAAACTTTTAGATAAAGTTTTCATTTTATAAAGAAACGGAGAAACCAAAAAATAGAAGATAGAAAAAAATATAAAAATATAAATTAACAAAAATAAATATTTTTTTTGTTGAAAATCTATCATTTTTGAATAAATTTAAAAGTTAATGAAAAATTAGGGTATTCTCTTTTGAACCAACTTTGAGGTGAAAAATAAACATCTTCATATTCTTCTTTTCCCTTTAAAATATTATAAAACTCATAAACTGTTTCTCTATTTTTTGCTACACCGGTTATCTGAATTAATATTTCAGGATTCTGAGAATTTTCGTTTTTTTGAATATTTATAGAATTAAAATATACATCTTTTGGTGTAATTTTTAAAAACTCCTCAAAAAAAGAACTTATAATTATTTTATTCTTTTCAAAATTATTTAAATTAAAAAGCGTTGCATTAAAATTCTTTATTTCAGATTCTATAGCGAAAAATTCTTTTAAAATGTCTTCTTTTTTTAAAATTTGGTTTTCTATAATAACTTTTTGCTTTTCTAAAAAAATACTAAAGGAAAATAAAAATAACCAAAAAATTAAAAGAAAAATTACCATCCAATTTAATAAAATAAAAACTTTTTTAAGTTTTATTTCTGCTTTTATTATTTTAATCTCTTTTTCTGGTAAAAGGTTAATCATATGTTTCTTCTAAATTTGCACCATCAATTGCTAGTCCTATTGCACTAGTAAAAGATAAGGCTTCTTTTTTATCTAAAATAAAATCTTTTGTAGGATAAATATTTAATAAAGGATTAGCAAGTTCAGTTTTTATATTAATCATTATTTGAACTATATTGGTTAATCCATATAACTTAGAGCCGCCCCCGCATAATATAATTTTCGAAATTTTTGTTTTATTATTCAATTTTCCATATTTTTCATAATAGTCTATCCTTAATTTTAATTGATCAATTAAATCTTTCAAAGGTGGTACCATAGCATCAAAAATTTCTCCTTCTTGGTGTATTAAGCCATTTTTAATTTTTATTTTTTCAGCTTCTTCAAAAGAAACTTTTAAGGCTTTCTGGATTGCTAATGTAAATAATTCAGCTGAAATGGGAATTGTAGTTGTATTTCGAATAATATTTTTTTCATAAAATATTAATCCAGTTCTCGTTTGACCAAAATCAATAATAAGAATTGGCTCTTTTGTGTTTTCTGATGAAGATATTACTGCCTTTATTATTGCCTCACTTTCAATTTCCATACCTACCGCTTTTAAATTTGTTTTTTTTAAAGTGTTAACATAACTATCTAATACCTCTTTGGGGATTGCGGCTAAAAGTACTTCAATATAATTTTCACCCACTTCATTTTTTTTATAATTAAAATAACATTCACTTATTGGTAAAGGAATATGAGTTTGAGTGTTTAATTCTATTATTTTTTTAATTTCATTATCTTCTACTTTTGGTATTTTTAAAACTTCTAAATAAGATCTTTCTTCTGGCAAAGAAATAATTACATATGGTGTTTTTATTTTTTTCCCAGTGATATTTTTTAAAGATTTCTGAATAATATTTGCTAATTCTTCCTCTTGTTTAACCATTCCATTTTCAATTATACCGTCGGGAATATTTTCTTGCCCAAAAGAAACAATAAAAAGTTTTCCATTTTTTTTCTCTATTTTTACAATTTTTAATGACTTTGTAGATATATCTAAACCAAAAGCATCAAATTTAAAATTTAAAAAATTAAACATAGAATTAGAATTATTTTAATATATCTCTTCCCAATGTTCAATTGAAATTATAGGACTATAATTTTGTTCTGAAAAAGTCGCGCCTACTACATTTTCATCTAAATAAAGATCGAAACCATTAAATAAGCTTGATAAAGAAAATTTTCTTGCAGCTATCCCTCCTTTAACAGTAGATTTTGCCAAAAAACTACTTAAAGATAATTCATCGCCAGAATACATTAACCCCTCTACATAAAGAGCAGATATTCCTATTCCGAAATACCCCCCGCCATTAATTTTTCTTTTTGCTAAAAGCCCAGCAGGTAAATTTTGACCAGGTTTTAAAACAAAAATTTGAGAAAAACCGCATCTTAAATAAGGATAATCTTTAGTTACCCAACAATAATCTTGACCTAAATTTATATCTCTATCTGCTACTAAAACACCTGGCATTTTTACAACTTGTTCCGCTCTGATATTAATATCGCCTTTTACATAAACAATACTTGAAGTTGGAAATAAAATTTCAGGATAATGTTGCCACAACATTTTTTCAAATTCCTCTTGGGTAAAAATACAATTTGTTTTTCCATCTTGTCTTATTTGAGAACAGTCGCTTAAAGAGGCTCTTTGATAATAAGAACTTGAAGAAGTGGAATCAAAATCTAATAAAGGCATAGGAATTTTTTGAGGAGGACAATCTGAAGCAGTATTACAATTTGCCTGGCAGATATTATTAGAACAAACCGCAAAAGCAGAAATTTGTGAACCAGATAAAATATTTATATTATTGTTCGCTAAAACTTTCTTTTCTACGTTTAAATTTGTAAAATTCTTAAGAATAATATTATTATTTGAAAATAAAGATCCGCCATAAATATTTAAAGGATATACTCCAGAAATTATTATGTCTTCAGAGGGGCCACCGGTAAATAAAGTAAAATCTTTTAAAGGGCTGCCTATTGGTTTAAAAACGGTCATTTCAATAATTCTTTGTGATTTTAAATTAGGATCTTCTAAAACAGAAGTTACAGTAATTTTTGCTTTTGCGCAACCTAAATTTAATATAGAAATTTTATAATTACCATTTTCGTATAAAGCTGGGTTTCTATAATAATTTGGGATAGACCAAGAACTACAATTAGGATCAGATAAGGTTGGCAATGTTTCAAAGGCGCTTTTCCATGTAGGATCTTTTTTTAATTTAAAAATTGCTTCTTGTACACCGGCCTCAGACAAATAATAGCCTTGAACGCTTTTTTCATAAACATTAGCCATTTTAGAACCTGTAATAGAAAAAGAGATAAAATAAACGCCAATAAATAATAAAATTGTAAGAAAAATCAAAGCAAAGTCTAAAATTACCCCTCTTGAATATTTCTTTCTATTGTTGTTTTTTTTAAAAAAATCTGGCATAAAATTTTCAAAAATTTTAAACTAATTTTTTATTCCATATAAAAAAGTTTTGGTTAGAATTGTTTTATGTATTTTTAAAACTGGGTGTCTAAAAAATTTTTTATTTTCCATTTTTTTTATAAATTTCTGGCAAAAATAGCGGTTTTTAAATCAATTTTCTCATCCACTTTTTTAAGAGAAAGAAGTATATGTATTAAACTATCACCCCAAAAACTTATATTTTCTACATATTCTCCAACTGTTTTTTCTTCTAAAACACAGGGTTTGGGCAAAATAAGATTTCCGTTTTCTTCTTTTTTATCATTCCATTTAAAATAACTTTGACACACATTACAATCTTCAAAACAATAAACTAAATATTGTCTTCTTATTTCTTTTGTAGAACTAACAAAATAGTATCTAACATAATAATAATTAGCGCCTAAATTTTGATAAGGAGAAGGATAGTGTCCATCTTCAAATTCTATTTCAGAAGGTGGAGGGAAATTTTCGTTATCTTTTATTTGAGGTAATGGAGTAACAATTTCTTTTGCCTGTCTTAATTCTCTTGATAGCCTTTCTAAAATAATTCTTCCATTTTGTAAAATTTCTGCCCTATTTTCTCCTTTTAAATATAGTTTTTGGCCTGCTAAATATAATTCTAAAAGAGCAATAAAAACTAAAGAAAACATTAAAATAACTACTAAAGATTCGGCTATTGTAAAACCTTTTGATTTTATTATTTCCATAAAATTATCTATCGGTAATTAAACTTTTGATTTCAGTTATTTTTCTCATTTTAAAAGGTGTATTATAAAAAACTGTTATTTCAATTTTTTTTAAACCTTTGTCTTGTGAAATTTCAGAGAAATTTTCATCAATAAAAGTAATTCTTGTTTGGCGTGAAAATTTCTCAAAAGGAAATTCTAATGAACTTTCTGTCGTTGTACCAATTGAAACATCTTTATATGATTTAGAAAAAAGTTCTTCCATTTTTTCTGAAGCTAAAAAAATGCTTTGAGTTTTAATTTTATTATTTTCTTCTAAATTTAAAGCGACTGGAAAAATATAAATCACAAAAACAATTCCCAAAGTTAAAACCGAAATAGCAATCAATGTTTCTAAAATAGTAAAGCCAAAATTGTTTCTTTTTAACATTTTTATTTTAAAATTTTAGAAAAACCAGAAGGCGTAACCAGTATTTTCATTTGTTTTCCTGTTTTTCCCTCTAAAATTATATCTCCACTATCTTTAACAGCGCCATATATATTAAATATAACTTTTTGTTCTGGAAAATTAATCTCAGTAAAATTTATTTCTGTAGGGAGTTTTTTTGTTATAATTTCTTTAATAGGCGTTTCCTCTTTTAAGATTGTATAACTTGAAGTTGAGGTAGAAAAAACTACACTAAAATTAGCTTGCTCTGATAAAGCTAATTCTTGGGCATATCTTAAATCAGTCAAAAGATCTCTTACCGACGATTCAAGTTTTAAAGTAGAAAAAACTTTCAAAATAGCAGCAAAAGAAATAGAACCTAAAATTATAATTAAAAAAATAGAAATCATTAACTCAAAAGTTGTAAAGCCATGCATAAAATTTTATTTAATCCCTTTTAAAATAGAAAACATAGGCTGTAACATTGAAATAGCAAAAAATCCTACAGCAGCGCCTATAATTAAAATTAAAGCAGGTTCAATGATACTTGATAATCTTTTTGTTTTTCTTGTAACTTCAACTTCATAAAAATCTGCGAGCTTTGCTAAAATAGATGGCATTTCACCACTTTCTTCTCCTACTTCCATCATTTGACTAACTAATGGATAAAATAAATTTTCGTAATTTTTAATTGCTTTTGAAAGCTTTCCCCCCTTTTGCACATCTTTAATTGCTTCTTTAAAAACTTCTTTATAATATATATTTCCCATTGCTTCTGAAATAATTTCTAAAGATCTTAAAATTGCCACCCCAGAACCCAAAAGTGTACTAAGCATTCTTAATGCCACGGCTATATTTGTTTCTTTGGAAATACTAGAAAAAATTGGCAGCTTTAATAAAAATAAATCACGAGCTTTTTTACCGGATTGACTTTTAAATAAAAAATAAAAAATAAAAAATAAAATAATTATAAAAATTAAAAATATTTTCCAATGAGAAACAGCAAACATTGTTCCATTTAAAATAAGTTTTGTAGTAAAAGGTAGGGGTACATTTAATTCTGAAAAGGCGATTTGTATTTTTGGAACAATAAAAAAAATCATAAAAATTCCAATGCCAATTAAAGTGCTTAAAATAATAAGTGGATAAATCATTGCAGATTTTACATCAGATAAAAGAGTGTATTCTCTTTCCATTTGGTCTGCCAAATTATTTAAAACCCCTTCAAGATTGCCTGTTTCCTCGCCTATTTTTATTGTTTCAGAATAAAATGGCGGAAAAATATCTTTAAAATCTGCCAAAGATTGAGAAAAAGTACCGCCTCTAATAATTTTTTTACTTATCTCATTTAAGGCGTATTTAAATTTTTTGTTTTTAACTTGTTTACTTAAAATCAAAATTGCCTTTGAAAATGAAATACCACTAGATATCATTACAGCTAAATTTCTGGAAAAGAAAATTTTTTCGGTAATTGGCACTTTAGAAAATTTATCAAAAAAACTAAGTTTTATTTCTTTTTCTTCTTTTTGGCTTTCTGTTAATTCAGAAGCTTCGACAAGAAAATAACCTCGTTCCTGCAATTTTTTTGAAAGAGTTTGAATATCTTTTGTCAATAAAGTTCCTTTCTCTTCTTGCCCTTTTAAATTTTTAGCGGTATAAAAATATTCTGGCATATTATTCTGAAATTACTCTTAAAACTTCTTCAATAGAAGTAATACCTCTAGCAGCTTTTAGAAAACCATCTTCTACCATCAAAATCATACCTTCTTTAATTGCTTGTTCTTGAATTACATCAGAAGATGCTCTTTTTAAAATTAATTCTTTTATTGTCTCACTAATTTTTAAAACTTCATATATCCCTATTCTTCCTTTGTAACCTTCTTCTTTGTCCTTTGGTCTAAAAAAATTAAGAGATTCAATAGTTTGATTCCTTTTTAAAATATTTTCTTTTCGCAATATCTCTTCTATTCTTTTTAAATCACATAATTTTGAAATATTATCAATTTCACTTTTTGATAATCGATGTTTTTCTTTAAAATCTGGATTTAATCTTCTCACTAACCTTTGAGCAATAATTAAATCTAAAGTAGAAGCCAATAAAAATGGTTCGCATTTCATATCTAATAATCTTGGAATAGCGCCAGCAGCCGAATTTGTATGCAAGGTAGATAACACTAAATGGCCAGTTAAGGCTGCATTTACAGCAAGGGAAGCGGTTTCTTCGTCTCTTATTTCTCCTATCATAATAATATCAGGATCTTGACGCAAGAGTGATCTTAAACAATTTGCAAAAGTTAAACCAATTTTAGGATTAATTTGGGTTTGATTAATTCTTGGAATTTGATATTCAATTGGGTCTTCAACAGTAGAAATATTCACCTGAGGAGTATTTAAAATTTCAAGCATAGAATAAAGCGTAGTTGTTTTGCCAGAACCAGTAGGACCTGTGGCTAATATCATTCCAGATGTTTTTCTTAATGCTAATTGTATTCTTTCTAAAGATTCTTCCCAAAAACCTAATTCCTCTAATGTAAAACCCTTAACGTTTTCTGGTAAAAGACGCATCACCACTTTTTCTCCAAAATAAACTGGTAAAATTGAAACTCTTATAGAATATTTTAAATCTGAAGTCTCAAATTTAAATCTTCCATCTTGAGGTAAACGATGTTCATCTAATTTTAAATTACTTAAAATTTTAATTCTTGCTACAATTCCCGTAGATACAGTTAAAGGTAAACTCATCGCATCTCTTAAAACACCATCTATTCTATATCTTACCAATACCTCTTTTTCTGTAGGTTCAATATGAATATCCGAAGCTCTTTGTAAAATGGCATGTTTAATTAAAGTATCAACAATTTTAACAATTGGTAATTCTTGACCTGCTTTTTCCAGTTCTTCTTTACTTCCTTCTACTTCTTCTATTTTAACTGATTTAACTTGATCTGACTCTCCTTTAATAATAGATCCAAATTCTTTTTCTAAACTTTCTTGATATTGTCTCAAAACATTTTTTATACTTTCTTTATTGGTAAGACGAGGTAAAATTTTAAAATCACCCGCTTTTTTTATAAAATCAATTGTTTTTAAATCTTCTGGATCTAGCATAGCAACTTCCAACACTTTTCCTTTTTTTCTAAAAGCAACTACATTATAAGTTCTGGCAATTGGTTCTGGAATTATTCTTAAAACATCAGGAGGAATAACTTCTTTCTCTAAATTAATAAAGGGAATTCCCAATATATAGGCTTTTAATTTAATTAAATTTTCATCACTAATAAAACCGCGAGATACCAATAGATCCTCAATTTTTTCATCTTTTTCTTTACTTTCTTTTAAAAGAGAGTCAAAGGTTTTTGCGTCAATTAAATCTGCGTCAACCATAAAAGCCTTTAATTGTTCCGGCTCAACAAGCATAAATTTTTAAAAACAGATTAAAACTATTTAAAGAAAGCATTTATCTTTTCAACAATTTCATGAGGAGTAAAATTTGACTTTACAAAATAATGTAAAACATTATAACTTAATACTTTTTCAATACTTTGATTATCTTCTAAATTTGTAAGCACAATTACTGGAATATCTTTAGTTTCTTCATCTTTTTTTAATTCCTCTAACACTTCAAAACCATTCATTTTAGGTAAAATTAAATCTAAAATAATTAAATCTGGTTTTTCTCTTTTTGCCAAATTAACCCCTCCTTTTCCTTCTAAAGACGATATCACTGTGTATCCATTTGTTTGTAACATCTGAGAAAGAGTTTTTTGGAGAGAAAATTCATCTTCAATAAATAAAATTTTTTTAGACATATTTTATGAAGAAATTGGCAAAAAAAACCAAAACTTACTTCCTTTATTATATTTTGAAATAAACCCTATTTTACCGCCCATTAATTCAACCAATTTTTTTGATAAATATAATCCTAAACCTGAACCACTTAAAGCATGGGTAGAACCATTTTTTACTCTAAAAAATCTTTGAAAAATAAATTTTTGTTCCTCTTTCGGAATTCCCTTCCCATCATCTTCTATTTCAAAAAATACCTTTCCCTTTTGACATTTTAATTTTATAAAAACATTACCGCGTGAATATTTTATGGCATTATCTAAAAGATTGCCTATAACTTCTTTGACCCAAAAAGAATCTACATAAATTTTGGGCAAAGATTTGTCAAAATCTTTTTCTATTTTTACATTAAGGGCTTGAGCAAATAATTTAAAATCATTAATTTTTTGATCTACTATTTCGTCAAGTGAAACAAATTCTTTTTTAATATTTAAAAGACCAGCTTCTAATTTTGCCACTGTCAAAATATTTTTTACAAGTTCTCTCATTCTTTCATTATTTTCTTTTAGCATTTTTAAATACTCATTTTTATCTTGCTCTGTTAGCTCCATTTTTTTTGAAAAAAAGGCATCTAATATAAAGGAAATATTTGTTATAGGCGCTTTTAATTGATGTGAAATAACATTAATAAATTCAAGTTGAGATCTTGAAGCTTGAACTATTCTTTCTACACTTCTTATAATAATAAAATTAATAATTACCAATAAAGCAGAAAAACCTAAAACTGTCAAAAGAGCGACACGTATATCTTCTATTTTTTTTATAGCAATAAAATAAGAAGCTATAATTAAAATTATTATTATTATTCCTAAAACTAAAAATAAAAAATCTGGACATTGCCGCAAAGGCACCCCATAACTTTTACATTTTTTTTTAATATCCAGTTCAGATAAAAAACTAATCATAAAATTATTTTACTACAATAATATATCCCTTTGCTGTCGAATTTAAACCTCCACACATTTCACAATAATAAGTAAATTTTCCTTCTAAAACTGCTTGGAATTCTAAAACTTTTGTTTGTCCTTTTAAAGCCACTTGTTTCATATTATAATCTGGAAAGGTAATATCATAATCTTTGTCTTGAGCAGTAAAATTAATATGAACCGTATCGCCTAATTTCACAATAATAGTAGAAGGAATAAATTTATTATTTTCGCCTTTAATATCAAAACTTCTATACTTTGCCTCAACTCCGGGCGCAGCCTGGGCAACTTCAGTTGGAACAGCGACATCTTCAGAGATTTTTTCTCCCTTTTCGGGAACTTTAATATTTTCAGGAACAGCTTCCTTTGTAGGACTTTGAGATGTTTCTGTACCTATATTAGATGACGACTGATTTTCGCTACTAATTTTTTCTTTTAATTTTTTAATTTGCCGATTTTGATAAAAAATTACATTTCCAATTAAAACTATCAATATTAAAAATAATACAAATATTAACATTTTTTTATTGAAAGCTATTTTTTTCATATTCTAAAAATTATTATTTTTCAAACCTTTTTAGTTTATTTTTCGACCTTTAAATTAGTCATCTCTTTGTCATTTTTATCTTCAATTTTTGTGTTCCATTTTTGCCAATCAAATCTTTTTCCAGTAAGTCTAAAAGAAAATTCAATTTCTTTATCTCCTCTAAAAATTATTTTATTTTTTTCAATAAAATAATAAATATTTGCAAAATCTCCATAAGGAGTAACAATTACTTCCACATTATCTTTTGAAAAATCAACTATCTTAAACCATACCCATAAAGGAGAATCTTTTTGTTCTTTTTCGAAATCAATTACATATTCATAAACATCTTTTCCGCTTTCTTCTTTTTTTTGTAACTTACCTTTGCCAGAATATTCTTCTTTTACCCCTCCTACCATAGATAATCCATAAGTTGCATATTTTTCCCCTTCAATTTCATAAATAGGATCAATCGTTCCAACTGTAATTTTATTAGCAAAAATAGTACCAT
>JBAMLS010000002.1:0-1988 GCA_039793445.1 Minisyncoccales bacterium
TTCCAGGAAAACTATAATTTCCTCCACCTGTATTTTGACCAAATTGACCTGAAGATATATAACTTGCACTTAAGATTCCTTTAATATTTCCTAAAACAGCACCATCCATTACAGTTAATTTAAAATCAGGACTTGTAGTTCCAACCCCCAAACGTGTTGAGGAATCAATTGCCACATTTAATGTGCCAGTTTTTGTTTGCAAATTGCTAGATACATTAATGGGAGCAGGAACATTAATTTGAGGAGGAGGACTACTAGGCTCTTGGAAAGCAGAGATAAAATTTATAAAAACAAAAATGGAAATTAAAACTAAGGTAAAAATAGAAAAAGAAAAAAATTTTTTTCTCATAAAATATAATATTATTTATATTTTCATTATATAAAATTTAAAGTCAAGGTGCAATTCAAGGTGCAATAAAAAAAGCCTGGCTCGATGCCAGGCAAAAAATAAGATATGAAAAGTAAATGTTTAGCAAGGTAATTAATAAAAATTTATTTTTTACTTTTGATTACTTCATCTATAATTCCATACTTTTTTGCATCTTCTGCCGAAAGATAAAAATCTCTATCTGTATCTTTTTCAACTTTTTCTATTGGTTGGCCTGTATGTTTTGAAATTATTTCTATTGTTCTTTTTTTTAATTTTAAAATTTCTTTTGCTTCTATTTCTATATCTGTGGCTTGACCTGAAATTCCTCCTGAAACTTGATGCAAAAGGACTTCAGAATTTGGCAAAGAAAATCTTTTTCCCTTTGTGCCAGTAGCCAATAATAAAGCCGCCATTGATGCTGCCATACCAACACAAATAGTTGAAATATCACAATCTACATACTGCATTGTATCATAAATTGCTAATCCAGCCAAAACACTACCTCCAGGTGAATTAATATAAATTTTTATATCTCTTTTTGGATCTTTAGCTGCTAAATAAAGAATTTCTGCAATAACCAAATTTGCCAAATAATCATCTATCGGTCCTGCTAAAAATATAATTCTTTCTTCCAAAAGCCGTGAAAAAATATCATAAGCCCTTTCTCCTCTTTGTGTTTTTTCAATAATTGTTGGAATAATTGTCATCTTTTCTTCCATAATTTTATAAATTATATAATAATTGAAAAACTTTTTCTTTTTTTAATATCTCTTTATAATAATTTTTTAATCTCTCTAAGTCAACCTCTTTTTTAAGGGTTTCAACATCTGGAAAATTTTTCACAAAATTATTAATTTCTCTTTCTACTTCTTCTTCTGATACTTCAATTTTTTCTTTTTCAATAATTTCTTTTAATAAAATTTCATTTTTGATTAATTCCTCTGCTTGTAATCTTAAAGTTTTTAAAATTTCTTCCTCAGTTTTTTTAATCTGTTTTAAATAATCTTCAAATTCTATTTTTAATTCTTCTTTAACTCTTTCTTTTAAATCTTCAAAAAGTTTTTCTTTTTGATATTCAACTAAACCTTCTGGAAGAGAAATTTCTACTTTTTCTTTTAAATTTTTAAAAAATTCACCTCGCCATTTTTCTTTTAAAGCATTTTCTTTCTCAAGCTCTAATCCTTCTCTTATGTTCTTTTTTAAATCATCTATATTATTAAAATTACCCAATGTTTTTACGAAATCATCGGTTAAATCTGGAATATTAACTTTTTGTACTTTATTTAATTTTACTTTAAAAATAAGATCTTTTTGAGGTAAGTTTGGATTTTTTATTTTTTCTTTTAAAATGGTAAATTCTTTTTCCTGACCAGGATTCATTCCCAATAATTGATCTTCAAAACCCTCTACAAAATGACCCTGACCTAAATAAAAAGCATCATGAAAGGTTTTACCGTTTTCAATATCAAGACACGAATACTCTATTTCAACAAAATCTCCCTTTTGAGCTTCTCTTTTTAAATCTTCAAATTGCGCTCTTGATTTTAAAATCCACCCTATTGTTTCTTTTATCTCTTCGTCTGAAACAAAAACTTCTTCTTTCTTTATTTCTTTTGCT
>JBAMLS010000002.1:1998-12653 GCA_039793445.1 Minisyncoccales bacterium
ATTTCTTTGGCTATTTTTTTATAATCAGGTAATTCTATCTTTGGTAATATTTCAACTTCTATTTCAAATTCAAATGGATTACCCCCTGCTAATTTTAAAATTCTTATTTGAGGCTTTGAAACAACCTCTAAATTATCTTCTTTTATTGCTTTAAAATATAAGTCTTCAACTGCCTCTTGAGCAGCATTTTGCAAAATATTTTCTTTACCAATTTTTTCAATTAAAATATTTTCAGGAATTTGTCCCTTTCTAAAACCAGGTATCTGAGAAGTGTTTTTTAGCTCATCCAATATTGTCTCTATATATTTTTGAAATTCATCTTTATCTAAAAATCCCTTAATTTTTATTTTTGAATTTAGTAATTTTTCAATTGAATATTTCATAATTTTTATCTATTTAAACATTTAGAACAGGTTTTAGCTTGGGGGAAAGCTTCTAACCTTTCTTTTTCTATTTCTTTTTTGCAAACCTCACAAATCCCATAAGTACCTTTTTTAATTTTATTTAGAGCAGAATTTATTTCTTCTAATTGTTTTTCCAAAGATTCTTCTATCGCAATCAAATGAGTATATTCTTCTACTTGGTCTGACTCTTCCTCTATCTGATTGCCATCAAAAACTGGCATTTTTGTTTGCCAATTATCTTTTTTTCCTTTTTTGCTTATTTTTTTGGCAAAAGAATCAAGCTGAACTTCTATTTTCTTTTTTTCTTCAATAAGTTTTTTTTCTTGCTTTTTAATAAAATCTTTATCCATAAATTTACATTGTCATAATTAATTTATTTAATACATCGACCAATGTTTTTCCAGATGTAGATAAAATTAAATAATAATCTTTACCATTTGGAGAAAATAAAGTATAGCATATTCCAATATTAGGCGAATTTGAATCTAAATATCTCAATTTATAAGGTTTTTGAGAAGTTTTAAAGCTGCCCGGAAATTTTATTTCTTTATCATAAATTGTTTTATACAACAATGAAAGATCTTCTTTCATAGATTTTTCCCAATTTGCAATTTCGTTTAATGCTTTTTCTTTTTCATCTACTAATACAAATAACAAAACAGAAATAAAGTTATTCTCTTTTATAACAATCAAATTGGTTTGAGTAAATATTGATTCATTAAGATTAATTTGGTTTTGGTTTTTATTGAAAATAGATAATGTTTCTGAAAAATCTGTGAATTTTAATTTATTTTTATCATAAAATAAAATTCTCTCTTCTGTTTTTGTAGCATTATCATTTTTAATACCAGAAATTACTTTATTGAATTGATCAAAAGCGTCGGAAAGATCTGAAAACTGAATTATTTTAGTTTCCTTTGTTTTATATAAAAATTCAGGAGCAATCACTTCTATATTTTGAATATTATTTTGATTTTGAGTAGAGGTTTCTAAAGAAACTTGAGTAGAAGTTTCTGAAGGAGGTAAATTTTCTTGGGAAGTAGTAGTTTGAAATTCTTCTTTTTCCAAAGGTGGGGTTATGTTAGGTAAAACACTCCTTTTTTGCCATGGGAAAATATAAGTGTAATACAATAAATAAAAAGCAACACCGATGCCTGCTAATAAAAGCAAAATAAATACTCTAATTATTATTTTTTCTATTAAAGGAGGTTTGGCAATCGCCATCGGTTTAAATATTATTTCTTTTGATTCTTTTTCTTCAGAAAAAGGTTTACCCGAAACTCTTGCTAAAAATTCCTTTCTTTTTAATTCTTCTTCAGGTGAAACTTTTGTTAACATTTCAGCAACTTTTTCTTTTGGAGTTAAAATATGTTCTTTTACTGCAATTTCTTTTTCTCCAACAAGCTTTTTAAGCTCTTCAAGGCGCCTTTTTTCAAATTCAATTTTTTGTTTTTCTAATTCTATTTTTCTTTTTTCTTCTAATGTTCTTTTTTTCTCTTCCTCTATTTTTGATTGTTCTTTTTGCAATTCACTTTCATATTTTTCTTTTTCTATCTCAGATATTTTTTCTTCTATTTTTTCTTCTAACGGTACTTTATGCACAATAATTACCTTTTTTTCTGGTTCTTTTTCTTCTTTTACCTTTAATTTTTCTAAGCTTAAACCTGCCTTTTTAGCAGCAATGATTTCTTTTCCTTTTTTAATGCCATATTCTAAAAAAATATCTATTTCTCCAATTTGAGATGTAATCTTTTTAATGCTTTCTTCAATTTTTATTTTTTCTTCTTCTAAAGAAATATTTTTCTTATCTATTGCAGCCAATTCTTCTTCTATTTGCCATCTTTCTTTTTCTATTTTTTCTCTTTCTTCTTCTATTTGCCATCTCTGCTTTTCTATTTCTTTTTGATCTTCTAAGGAAATAGTTGTTTTTTCTTTTCTTTCTATTTCTTTTGCTTTCTTTTCTATTTCATTTTCGCTTTCAGTAATTTTTTGCAATTTTTCTTCTACTTTTGTATATTTTTTTAAATTTTCGGTGATTAATGTTTGAACATTTAATAAATTCTTTTGGAGAAGATTAAGATTTTCTATAAGATTTTCTTTTTGCTTTTGAAGACCAATCGTTTCAATTTTTTCTTCTACTTCTAAAATATTATTTTGTTTTTCTTGGATTTGTTTTTCTAATTCTTTTATTTTAGCAAGATTTTCATTGTATATAGCTTTTGCTTTTCCAAATGCTTCACTCTTTATCCATTTTTCTTCTTCAATTTTTCTTCTTTCTTTCGATAACTCCCATCTTTGTTTTTCATAATTTCTTTTTTCTCCAAAATCTTGAACTTCCCTTTCTACTTTTTCTAATTCTTGATATTTTGCTTCTATTTCTTTTTCTTTTGCTAAAACTTCTTTTAATGCAGACTCTGCCAAAGAAAAATTCTGAGAAAAACTATCTTTTAATTTTTCCAAAGAGGCTTTTTTCTGTTTTAATTCTTCTAATTCGCCTTCTAATTTTAGTTTTGCTCTTAATAAACTATCTTTAACTTTTTGAATCATTATTTCTTTTTCTATCTGTTCTTTTTTTAACGCCTCCTCTCTTATCTTTTCAATAATTTTTCTTTCTTTTTCAATAAATTCTGCTTTTTTTTCTTCTTCTTCTAAAAATTCTTTTCTTTCTTCTTCTTGCTTTTTTTGTAAAGCAATTTGCCTAATTTTTTCTACGATTTCTTTTTCTTTTTTTTCTTCTTCTTCTTTAGCTCTTTTCTTTATTTCTTCAACAATTTTTTTCTCCTTCTCTTTTTCTTCTAAAATTTTCTTTCTAAGTTCTTCTTCTTTTCTTTTAATCTCCTCAATCTCTTTTTCTTTTTCTCTTTCTCTTTCTATTTTTGTTTCTTTTTCTTCTTTTTTTACCTCTTCTTTTAAGATTTCTTCTTTTGTTTTTTGTGGTTTTTCGGTTACTTCAATTTTTTCTTGAGGAATTTTAATTTCTTTTTGAGGAACTAAAGGTGTAACAGGAATAGTAAGGGGAAACTGAAAATTTTTTCCTTCTTGAATCATTTTTAAATCATCATCCATCGTAATTAAAACACCCTTTGATAATATAAAATTAAAACGATCCAAGTTTTTATTAGCGCTTTTTTCAACTGGCATAAAAATTAAAAAATATATAATTTTTTATCTTTTAAAATTTTTATCTTTTCTATTATTTATTCTAAATCCAGCTTCCTTTGCCGACAAACTTATCTTCCCCATTTCATCAATCGCTATTACTTTAACCGGAATAATATCGCCTATCTTTATTATATCTTCTAATTTTTTGATTCTAAAGTCAACAAATTGAGAAATATGACATAATCCCTCTTGACCTGGTAAAATTTCAATAATGGCGCCAAAATCTAAAATTCTTTTTACCTTACCCTGAAATATTTCTCCAACTTTAATTTCACGTGTTAAATTTGTAATCCAATCTATTGCCTTTTTGGCAGCTTCATCGGTATCTGCTGTAACAAAAATTTTTCCCGTTTCTTCAATATCAATTGTCACACCACAGTTTTCAATAATTTCATTAATTATTCTTCCGCCAGGTCCTATTACACTACCAATTTTTGAAGGATTAATTTGAATAGTATAAATTCTTGGAGCAAAAGGAGAAAGTTGTGGTCTACTTTTTGGCAATATATTTTTCATTTTTTCTAAAATTTCTAATCTTGCCTTTTTTGCTTTAAATAAAGCTTCTTTTAAAATTTCTTTTGTAATACCGGAAATTTTAACATCCATTTGAATTGCTGTAATTCCGATTTCTGTTCCAGCTACTTTAAAATCCATAAAACCTAAATGATCTTCAGGACCCTGAATATCTACCAAAAGAACAAAATTTTTAAGATTTTCTTTTTCTGCTACCAATCCAATTGAAATGCCGGCAGCAGGTCTCAAAAGAGGAACGCCAGCATCCATTAAAGCTAAAGAAGCCCCACAAACAGATGCCATACTAGTAGAACCATTTGAGCTTAAAACTTCAGAAACAACCCTTATAGTATAAGGAAAATCTTCAAAGCTGGGAACTAAAGGCATTAACGCTTTTTCTGCCAAAATGCCATGACCTATTTCCCTTCTACCTGGCGCTCCAATTCTTTCTACTTCGCCAGGAGCAAAAGGAGGAAAATTATAATGATGTAAAAATCTCTTTTTTCCTTTTATCTCCATTCCTTCTAATAATTGCTGATCAGCAGGTGAACCTAAAGTAACAATAGAAAGCACTTTAGTAAGTCCACGAGAAAATAAAGCAGAACCATGGGTTCTTGGTAAAAAATTAACCTCAATTTGAATATCTCTTATCTCATCAAAGTTCCTACCATCTGGTCTAATTCTTTCGTTTAACACTGTTTTTAAAAATAATTCTTCTTTTTCTTTTTCAAAAATATTTTTTGCTAAAAAAAGTTTTTCTTCACCAAAATTTTCTTTTATTTTTTCTAAAAATTCTGTTTCTAATTTCATTAAAGCATCTTGTCTTTCCTTTTTTTGCCCTATAAAAAGAGCCGATTTTAATTTATCTTTTAAAAAATCTTTTGAAAAAGATAGAATTTCTGCCTCTGTTTCTTTTTTTTCAATTTCTATTTTATTTACTTTTTTATCTCTAAGAATTATTTTTTGAAGATTTATTATTTCTTTTAAATAAGGGGTGGCAAAATCAATTGCTTTTAAAATATCATCTTCTAAAATCTCATTTCCCTGAAATTCTATCATATTTACCAAAAGTTCATTTTCATTTTTTTCTACAGCTGAAATTATTAAATCAAAGCCATTTTCTTCTCTCTCTTTATAATTTGGAAATAAAATAAAATTTCCTTCATTATCTTTCCCTATTCTTACTACACCAATAGGACCTTTCCAGGGAATGGGAGATATTAATAAAGCAATAGAAGCAGCTATTAAACCTAAACTTGCTGGTTCAGATTCTCCATCCCAACTTAAACAAGTAATAATTAGTTGTGTTTCTCTCTTAAAATCTTCATCAAAAAGAGGTCTAATTGCTCTATCTATTACTCTTGAAATTAGTATAGCTTCTGGAGAAGGTCTTCCTTCTCTTTTGGTAAACCTTGAACCTAAAATTTTACCAGCGGCATAATATCTTTCTTCATAATCTACTGTTAAAGGAAAAAAGTCTGTATTTGGTTTTTCTTCATTAAAACAAATAGTAGCCAATACCATTGTTTCGCCATATTTTGCAAAAACACTTCCGGCTGCTTGAACAGCCGGAGTATCTAAATTGATTTCTAATAATTTTTTACCTAATTGTAATTTATACATAAACTATAATTTAATCTTTAAATAAAAGGAGTTTTTCTGGTTCTTCTTCAATATCTATAAATTCATCTGCAATTTCTTTTATTTTAGAAGAAGTTGTTCTGCCAAAAGCTAAAACTTCTACTCTTTTGCCTTGATTTTTAAGATATTCAATTAAAGGAAAAAAATCACCATCGCCAGAACAAAGCACTATCACATCAATATTAGTAGAGGTTCTAATGGCATCTACAGTAATACCCACGTCCCAATCTGCTTTTTTTGCTCCACCATAAAATTCTTGAAGATCTCTAACTCTTGTCTCTATTCCCAATTTAATAAGCGCGTCAAAAAATGGTTGTTCTTCTCCTGTTTTTGTTCTTACTACATAAGCGAAAGCCCTAACAAATTTTCTAGAAGCAATTGCTTTTTTTAAAATTTCTTTAAAGTTTACCTTAGCTCCATATAAGTTTCTTGCTGAATAATAAAGATTTTGAACATCAATCAAGACCTCTACTCTCTGTTCTTTGGGTTTGCGAAACATATATTAATTATATTTTGAGTTTTTTTGAAATTTGCTGATATCTCTCTTTATTAGTTTTTTTTAAATATTTTAAAAGTTTTTTTCTTCTTATAATTTTCTTTAAAAGGCCTCTTTTTGAATGCTCATCTTTTGGATGTCTTTTTAAATGCTCGGCTAAATTTTCAATTTCTTTTGTTAAAATTGCAATCTGAACATCAGCAGATCCTGTATCTGTTTCATGAAGTTGAAAATCTTTAATTAATTTTTTCTTGTCGTCTATTTTTAACATAAATTAATATTTTAATTTTTTCGACTTTTAGATTAATCACATACTATATTTTATTATATCCTATATCGTGTAAGATATTATAAAATTTTTATTTTAAAATCAAGGTATGTATAAAGTACATCAAATCAAATTTCAACCTCTTTTAAAAAACATCTGTGCCCCCACCCGGATTCGAACCGGGATTTACGGATTAAGAGTCCGCTACTCTGCCAATTGAGTTATGGGGGCAAAATTAAGGAATTTCAGGCACACAATTAATTTGTATTACTTTTCCAGAAGTAAGAGGATTTGCCCAATCTAATACACCTAAAACCCCCAAGACCGTACTTACTATCATAAAGGAACCATAAATAAAAAATAATCCTATCGCTACATCTTTTATTATATTTTGAGCAGATTTAATTTTTTGAGGATTACTACCGCCAAAATAAAACAAAATTCCAGCATAAACAATCATCATTACGGCTATTGGAGGCACTAATTTTAAAACAACAAAATTAATAATCTCATTTAACATTATAAAAAAGTGACATAAAGTACAATAGACTGTAGAAATGGAATAGACTATAGAAGTGGTAGGATTTCCATTTGGACCACATCTACCTTGGTATATATCAACTTCTTTACCACAGGGAACTAAACCATCATAGCAAACACATCTTTGACCACCGGCTGTACTAGTTGCTGTATAACAATTAGTACGGCCAGGAGTAGGGGTTAAAGCAGCAGCCGCCTTACTTTCTCCTTGAAAAAATAAAACAAAAAAAATTATAGTTATTATTAGCCCTATCAAAAGATTATATTTCATTTTTTTATTATATATTTTTTTTCTTTAAAATCAAATTTTATTTAAAAAAACTAAATTTTTTTATTTAAAGTGCCCCTGGCAAGAGTTGAACTTGCACTACTGGGTCCGAAGCCCAGCGCTCTATCCATTAAGCTACAGGGGCATAAAATAATTTTAGCAAAAAATTGAAAAAAAACAATTTTTAAGACATAATAAAAAAATATAAAAATTTATGAAAATTCCAAAAGAAATAAAAAATATAATTGAAAAATTAAATAAAACAGGTTTTGAAGCTTTTATTGTCGGAGGTTGTGTAAGAGACATTTTAAGAAGCAAAAAACCAAACGATTGGGATATTACTACCAATGCAAAACCAGAAGAAATCCAAAAAATTTTTCCAAAGAGTTTTATAGAAAATGAATTTGGTACAGTAACAATTTTAACAGAATCTGAAGATGAAACTTTAAAAGAAATTGAAATTACTCCTTATAGAATAGAATCAGAATATTCTGATTTAAGGCATCCAGATAAAATTGAATGGGCAAAAACATTAGAAGAAGACTTAAAAAGAAGAGATTTTACTGTTAATGCGATGGCAATGGAAATTAAAGATAGAAAATATAAAGTAATAGATTTGTTTGGTGGTCTAAAAGATTTAAAAAACAAAATAATTAAAGCGGTAGGAAACCCAGATGAAAGATTCAAAGAGGATGCTTTAAGGTTAATGAGGGCAATAAGGTTTGTTGTAACCTTAGATAATCTTCCTTGTTTTGAATGGGAAATAGAAGAAAGAACAAAAACAGCAATAAAAGAAAATGCTCATTTATTAGAAAAAATTTCAAATGAAAGAATAAGAGATGAATTGGTAAAAATTTTAATGTCAAAAAATGGCGCCAGAGGAATAGAAATCTTAAGAAGATATGGACTTTTAAAATATATTATTCCAGAATTAGAAGAAGGTTTTGGTATGGGACAAAATAAACACCATATTTATCAGGTTTACGAACATATGCTTTTATCATTAAATTATGCCTGCCAAAAAGATTTTCCACTTTTAGTTAAAATAGCAGCCCTTTTGCATGATATTGGAAAACCAAGAACAAAACAAGGCGAAGGTCCAAATTGTACTTTTTATAATCATGAAGTTGTGGGAGCGGAAATGACTAAAAAAATTTTAGAAAGATTAAAATTTCCCAAAAAAGACATAGAAAAAGTAGTAAAATTGGTAAGATATCATCTTTTTTATTATAATAAAGATGAGGTAAGCGAATCTTCTGTAAGAAGACTCTTAAGAAATGTAGGACCAGAAAATTTTGATGACCTACTAAAGGTAAGACAAGCAGATAGAATAGGATCGGGCGTTCCCAAGGCAGAACCTTTTAGATTAAGATATCTAAGATATGTCGCAGAAAAAGTATTACAAGATCCAATTTCAGTAAAAATGCTAAAAGTAAACGGAAATGATGTAATGAAAATTTTAAATTTAAAACCAGGACCTAAGGTAGGACAAGTATTAGATATTCTTTTAGGTTATGTCCTAAATGATCCTTCTAAAAATGATAGAAATTTTTTAGAAAATGAAATAAAAAAATTAGGACAACTTTCTGATACTGAAATTTCTCAATTAGCCCAAAATGCAAGAATAGAAAGAGAAAAAATAGAACAAAAAAGAGATGAAATGACAAAACAAAAATATTGGATTAGCTAAAATTTAACGGAGTGTAGTACAACGGAAGTACGTGCCCTTCGGGAGGGTAAAATCTGGGTTCAATTCCCAGCACTCCGAAAAATTTTTAATCTTTTTAAAGAATATTTTCTCTAAAATTAACTGTCAAAAAATGAAATTTTAAAAAGAGAAGTGAAAAATTTCTAAAAAATTTCCAAAAAAGATAATTCATAGAAAAATAGAAAAAATAAAAAAAAATAATAAAATATAATATAAAAATATAATAAAGAGCCTAATTTCCCATAAAATACTCCCGATCGGGAGTATTTTATGGGAAAAATAATTTTAAGAGAGCTTGACAAAATTTTTTAAAAAATTTTCCAGTTTTACTGAAATTTATTTCAAAAAAACTAAGATAGAAAATTTTTATTATTTTTACAATTTCTATCTAATAAAATGAATTTATAATTCTTGCAAATTTTTTTATAACACTTAAAAGCTTCTTCTCCTTTCCAATTTTCGGGTAAAAGATCTAAAGGAAGTTGGGGATCTTTTTTTAAAATTGAAAGATACCTAAAAATTAATTCGCGCTTTGAAAATTTTTCTGATTTAAATTTTTTAATAAAATCTTCATAATTTTTATTTATATTATTTAATTTCCAAATACGTTCTGCTATTATTTGCGGGGAAGGTTTATTTAACTGACAAGATTTTGAGAAAAAAACAAATCTGTAAAGCCCATATTTTTCTACTATTTTTTGAACTCTATTTAAAAAATTAAAAGCAGAAATCCAAACACTTTTATGTAATAAACCAAAATTAAGATCTTCTAATGTTGATTTTAAAATTTTTCTATAAAAAGAGTACCTTTCCGGAATATCATAAGATACAAGATACCAATATCCATCCCATTTTCTTTTTTTATAATACTGAGGCAAAATTAAATTTAACTTTTCTCTTCCCTCTTTACTTATTTTAAAATCTTTATTTATTAATTCCTGCTTTTTAATATTATAAAAAGTTTTATGAAGGTGTTTTTTAGAAAAACTATCATTACAGCCTAATATTTTCATATTAATTCTTTTTGCTTTTTTCCCGTAATTCTCTCCATTATAAATAATAAATTCATCTAAAAGGACACAACTTACAAAAATAAGATCAGAAACTTTTTCTAAAACTCCGAAAGTAATATTCTTTATTCTTTTAGAAACAAAATTTTGTTTCATTTATTTTGAAATATTTAAAATATTTTAAAATAAACTCTAATTTTTCACAAGAGAAGGGTAAAATAAAAAAGAAATAAAAAATAAAATAAAGAAAATAAAAAACTAAATAAAGATAATTTCCCATAAAATACTCCCGATCGGGAGTATTTTATGGGAAAAATGGTTTTGGTTGGTATTGCGAAAAAAATAATAAATTTCTAAAGTATATCTATTCTCCTTTTAACAAAATTTATTTCTTTATTTTCATTTTTAGTAAAACTTATTCCCCTTTTAGTTTTTAAAACAAAAAATTAATTTAATATTTTAAAAAATCCAATTATATTATGAGTATTTTCCAAAGATATTTTAAAAATAAAAGAAGGAATTTAATAATTCTTTTAATATTAATTTTGCCATTTTTAATATTATTAATCCTCTTTTATCAAGATAAAGCCGGCAAACCGACATTTGCTAAATTTAAAGATTTTATTTTTCAAGAAACAGAAAATA
>JBAMLS010000003.1:0-9080 GCA_039793445.1 Minisyncoccales bacterium
TTAAAAGGGGTGTGGGGAAAAATAATTTTTGCCCGCGAGCCGATGGGTTTGGTTCTGCCAGCCCGCCTACGGCGGGCTGGCAACTAAAATTTAATGTGGGGATTTTGTCTAAAGTAGGTTCGGATTTTGTTCAATAGATGGAGCCGGATGGGACGATTTTCGAACCTTAAGATGGATAGATTCGATTAAGTGTCCCGAACTGGTGATTAAACAAGTTACAGAATTATTAGCCACCACATGACATTTCGGGTATACCCCACCTGCTACTCATTATTGTTTTAGAATTGCCCAGCGATGGGTTTTTTTGTTGAAAAAACAGGGCTTTTGACCCTGTTTTTGACATTCTGCTCCGCGGGCAGGATTCGAACCTGCAACCTGGTGGTTAACAGCCACTCGCGCTACCATTGCGCCACCGCGGAATAATATTAGTTTATATTTTTTTATAATTTTTATCAAGTTTTAATAGTCTTCTAATTTTTTAATACCATGATGCCTTCTCATTTTTTCTAATGCTTTACTTTGAATTTGTCTTATTCTTTCTCTTGTTACACCAAACTCTTTTCCAACTTCTTCTAATGTTTTTGAAGTGCCATCATCAAGGCCAAATCTCATTTCTAATATTCTTTTTTCTCTTGGACTTAAAATAGAAGAAACTTCTTCTAATCTTTTTCTTAATAAGTTTCGAGCGGTAAAATCAGATGGTGACAAACTTTTTTCATCTTCTATAAATTCAGCCAAAGTACCATCTTTTTCATCATCGCCAATTGGCGTCTCCAAAGATACTGCTTTTTGTCTTATTTTTTCCAAATGATAAACTACATCTATTTCTACCCCCATTTCGGCTGCAATTTCTTCTGGAGTTGGCATTCTCCCTAAATTTTGTAAAAGTTTTTTTCTAGCATTATCATATTTTGATAATGTTTCCACCATATGAACAGGAATTCTAATTGTCCTAGATTGATCAGCTAATGCTCTTGTTATTGCTTGCCTTATCCACCAAGTAGCGTAAGTTGAAAATTTATATCCTTTTCTCCAATCAAATTTCTCCACCGCTCTAAAAAGACCTAAATTTCCTTCCTGAATTAAATCTAAAAATGTCAGATTTGGAGATCTTCCAATATACTTTTTGGCAATAGAGACAACTAATTTCAAATTTGCTTGAATTAACTTTCTTTTTGCTTCTTCGTCACCTTTTTCAATTCTTTTTGCTAATTCTTTTTCTTCTTTTGCGGAAATTAAAGGTGTTTCCCCTATTTCTTTTAAATACATTTGAATTGAATCAATTTTGGGAAGTAAAGAAGAACCTTTTTTGATTTTTGGTTCATCTAATTTTTCTTCTAAAAAACTTCTTCTTTCTAATATTTCAATATTATAAGAAGAAAAAAGATCATATAATTTTTCCATTGCCTTTATATTTTTATAAAAATCGGGGAAAGTATGCAAAATTTCTTCCATTAGTAAAAACCCCCTCTCTGTACCCCTTTTAACTAACTCTTTTACTTTTTCTTTATCAAAAAATTCAAAAACATCTTCAAATGTTATCTTCTTTTTCCTTCCTTTTCTTTTAATGTTTATTTTCTTTCCTCTTACTCTTTTTTTTATTATCTTTTTTGTCTTTCTTGTATTTTTTATTTTTTTTACTTTTTTAACCTTTTTTATCTTCTTTAGTTTTTTCTTTTTTTTATCTTTTATTTTTTTATCTTTTTTCTTTTTTGTTAGAGATTTTAATTTTGTTTTTTTATTTTTTTTCATATTTTTTATAATTTAGCGCGAAATTTATTAAGTTGTTGTGTCAAATCTAATAATTTTTCCTGATTATTTTCTTTTTCCGCTTTTTTTATTTCTTCAATAAGATTTTCTATTTTTTCTTTTAAATAAATTTTTTTAAGCTCTTTCTGGCAAGCAAGAAAATCCTCTTCTATTTCTTTTTTTTCTAAATTTTCAAATAAGATCTCGATTTGAAAAGTACATTCGTCTAAATATGATTTTTCTATACCTAGTTCTTTTATTTTATTTAAAAATTCATTTTCTTCAATATCAGATAAAACTATTTCTAAAATCTGGGAATTTTTTTGAGAAATAAACTCTTTGAAATCTTTATCTAAAAAATTTTTTTCTTCAGGATATTTTAAAAGAATACCAATTATTCTTTGTTCTAAAATATCTTTCTTTGTTTTTTCAACAGCTTCGATACCCAATTTTTCTAAATTAAAATTTTGAATAAAAGCAAAATTCATATCTTGAGAATCTTTATCTATTTTAATTTTTTTTAATTCATCAAAAATAATATCTTCTTTTATATCTAATTCTCTGGCCAATTTTTGCACCCAATGCGCTTTTACAATTTCGTTTTGTATAGTTTTGATTTTAGGCAAAAGAAATTTTGAAATTTCTTGTTTTCCTTCTGATATTTCTTTGTTAAATTTTGAAAAAACAAAATCAAAATAATACTCCATTATATTTTTTGCTTCTTTTATTAGTTCTCCCCATTTTTTCGAATCTTGAGAAATAATATCTGCTGGATCTTTGTCTTGAGGCATTAAAATTACTTTGATATTAAAATCTAAACTTTTTGCCAATTCTATTCCCTTTAAAGTAGCCGAATCTCCACCTGGATCCATATCAAAAGCGGTAAATAGATTATTTGTATATCTTTTTAAAATATTTAATTGAAATGGTGTTAAAGCCGTACCAGATACTGCTACTGTATTTTCAAAGCCAGCTTGATGAGACAAAATTACATCCATATATCCTTCTACTAAAATACAAAAATCATTTTGTCTAATGGATATTTTTCCGAAATTTGCGCCATATAAAATTCTGCTTTTATCATATAAAAGAGTATTTGGTGTATTAATATATTTTGCCTGATCTTTATTTTCATTTTCTTTAAAAATTCTTCCACCAAAACCAATAACTTGAGAATTTAAATCAAAAATAGGAAAAATAATTCTTCCCCTAAAACGATCATAAAAATTTCCTTGTTCTGTTTTAATTACTAATCCCGTTTTTTCAATATCTTCCCTTTTAAATCCCCTTGAAATCAAAAAATTTAAAAGCGCGCGCCAATTATCTGGACTATAACCTAATCTCCATTTTTCAATTGATTCTTCTGAAATTCCCCTCTTTAATAAATATTGCTTTACTTCTTTACCTACATTACTTTCTTTTAATTGTTTTTGAAAAAATCTTGTTGCTAATTCACAAATTTCGTAAATTATTTTTTTTTCTGTTTTAAACTGAGCCAATTCTTTTTTAAATGGTTTTAAATCCACTCCTGCTTTTTGAGCCAAAATCCTCAAGGCATCGCCAAATTCTACGCCTTCAATTTCTTTTACAAAACCAAAAATATCCCCGCCCTTGCCACAATTCCCAACTACAAAATTAGAAGTCATATAAGAATGATCTCCGGCAACAGTCAAATTATAAACATCTCCTTCAAAATGTCTTTTTTTAATTTCTTTAATTGGAGATATCCAATATAAGGTTTTCTCTTTAGAATCTTGGTAAAATTGTGAGAAATGTAAAATATAATTTTCTTGCCAACTTATTGTAAAAGATTTTTTGTGATGGACCCCTTTTTTATCAATCTTTTCCCCTTCGGCGCTTAGAGTAGGTGCAATTTTCAATCTTAATAAGATGTCCCTTAATTGTTCAGCTAAAATTAAAGAGGTAGTGCCAATATATTTATAACGTCTATCTCTTTTACATTTCGCAACCTGACCAGTTGAGCCGTCGCCTTTCCAGATAGCTTCTAAAATTATTCTTTGTTTTTCTGGTGGAAGGAATTGAAATTCAAAAGGAATATGTTTATTCTCAGAATGTAATCCGCACAAATTTTCAAAAATATTAGCTAATTTAGAATTACAAGCAGTAATTTCTATTCCTTTTTTCCGCCTATGAATTGCTGTTTTTATCTTAAATATATTTTCAATTAAATCTCTAATTTCTTGAGCAAATTTTTCTTCATGATTACCCAAGCTAAACCTTATATACGCTCGGTGATTGCTACCTTCAGCTATATAATATCCGACTAATTTTAAAAATTTTTCATCAACTTTTATAGTGGTTGGGATTTCACCAATATCGGGACTGTAATTGCTAATCATTCGGTTATAATATTTATCTAAATTTATAAATTTTACATCTTTAATCTCTTGATTTATTGGATAGAGTAAAAAATCATTTATTGCGAGTTGATTGGCTGGCAATTTTTCAATTTTATAATCTTTCCAAAAAGAATTTTTACATTTCTTGCAATTCCATTGACAAATTCTTGTCTGCCGACTTTTATAGGGGCAACTCTTTGTTTTTATTACATACACCTGATGGTCAGCAGTTAAGGAGACAACTTGATTTGATTCTCTTGTTTTAATATCAACCATCTCTCCTTTGTAGGGTCTCCAAAGAGTCCTAACTACTGGCATAAATCTCCCTTTATGGGTTAAAACCGTTTGCCCTATCTTAATGTCTTCAATATTATGAAAACCTTTTTCTGTTTTAATTAGAGATTTGGCTGGGAAACAACCAAAACAATGCCAGATTTGACGGGTTGGCGAAACAAAAAAAGAAGGTGTTTTTTCATGATGAAAAGGACATAAAGCTCTATAATTTGCTCCGCTTTTCTGAAGTTTTATATAACTAGAAATAACATCAACAATATCTAACCTTTGTTTTATTTCATCAATGGGGTTTAAAGGCATAATTAAATTTTATAATTTTCTAAAATTTATTTAAAAAAATTTACAAAGTTTATTAATTTGATATAATTATAATAATTATGTCAAATCCTCAACAAAAGGCAAGTATAGCAATGTTTAGTCCCCATTCTGATCCTTTGGTAAATATTGGAAGCCAACAAGCAGGAGGACAAAATATTTACGAAAGGTTTTTAGGAAAAGAATTAGCAAAATTAGGCTGGAAAGTTGACATTTTTACCCGTTGGGACGATAAAAATAAAAAACAATTAGTTGTAGTAAATAAAAATTTCAGAGTAATAAGATTAAAATGCGGAAAATCTACTTATATTTCAAAATCTGAACTTATTAATCTTCTAGATGAATTTTACCAAAATTTTCTCATATTTTCAAATTTTCAAGATATTTATAATATCTTTCATGGTCATTATTGGGATGGTGGTTTTGTTGCAAAATTAGCAAGTGAAAAATTTAAAAAACCTTTAATTATAAATTTTCATTCTTTAGGATTAATAAGGCAAGATACAAGAAAAAAATATTTAGACGAAAAAGAAGAATATGAATATTTTGTAAAAAGATTAAACATTGAAAATGAAATTATAAAAAATGCTTCAAAAATTATAAGTTTGGCAGAAAGCGAAAAAGAAGATTTAATAAAATTATATGGCGCCTTACCGGAAAAATGTATTGTTATTCCAGGTGGCGTAGATATAAAACAATGGAATATAAAAATTGAAAAAGAAAAAGCTAGAGAAATTTTAGGAATTCAAAAAAATACATTTTTAATTTTATATGTTGGAAGATTAGAATGGCGAAAAGGAATAGGGACACTAATTTCTGCTGTTTCTCTTTTAAAAGAAGAAATACCAAGCTTTAAATGCATTATTATTGGAGGAAAAATTTTGGGAAAAAATAAAAATAAAGATGATTTCAAAGAGTATGAAAGATTATTAAAAGTAATAGAAAAAGAAAGAGTAGAAAAACTGGTAAAATTTGTAGGAATGATACAACATGCCAGATTGCCACTTTTTTATAAAGCAGCAGATATTTTAGTAATCCCCTCTTATTATGAACCCTTTGGCTTGGTAGCTTTAGAAGCAATGGCAGCAAAATTACCAGTAATAGCCTCTAATGTAGGAGGATTAGGAAAAACAATCAAAAACGAAAAAACAGGATTATTATGCGAACCAAGAAATAAAGAAGATTTAAAAGAAAAAATATTAAGATTATATAAAAACAAAAATTTGGCAAAAATCTTAACAGAAAATGCCTTTGAAAAAGTAAAAAATTATAACTGGAAAAATATCGCAATCGAAATAGAAAAAGTTTATGAAAAATTATTAAATAACAATAAATAAAAATATGTTAAAAATTGCTTTAATTTCTCCTTTTGAAGAATCTGTACCCCCTAAAAAATATGGAGGCACAGAATTAATTGTTTATCATTTAGCAGAAGAATTAACAAAAAGAGGTCATAAAGTTTATTTATTTGCAACTCAAGATTCTAAAACAAGCGCCAATTTAATTCCTATTTTTAAAAAAGCAATTAGAAAAGAAAAAATTAGTCAAGATCTTAAATTTAGAGACGCTTTAAAATATATAGGAGTAGCAAAAATTTTAGAAAAATTAAAAGAAATAGATATTGATATTGTGCATAATCATTTAGGCTGGAGATTTTTACCATTTTCAAATTTAATTAAAAGTAAAATTATAACGACTCTTCATGGACCATTAGATATTCCCTACCAACAATTTGTTTATAAACAATTTAAAGATTTACCTTTTATATCTATTTCCCTATCTCAAAGAAAACCTCTTTCTTCATTAAATTTTGTGGCAAATATTTACAATGGAATAGATACAAATTTATTAAAATTTAACAAAAACCCAAAAGGAAATTATCTTGCTTTTTTAGGAAGAATGTCGCCAGAAAAAGGAGTTTTGCAAGCAATTGAAATTGCAAAAAAAGCAAAAATACCTTTAAAAATGGCAGCAAAAATTGATACAGTAGACAAACTATACTTTGAAACTAAAATAAAACCTAAAATTAATGGTAAAAATATTCAATATTTAGGAGAGATAAGTCAAAAAGAAAAAGTAATGTTTTTACAAAATGCTTTATGTTTATTGGCTCCTATTCAATGGGAAGAACCTTTTGGATTGTATATTATAGAAGCGATGTCTTGTGGTACTCCTGTAATAATATTCAACAGAGGTTCCGCAAAAGAAGTTGTTAAAGATAAAATAACTGGTTTTATTGTAAATAATGTAAAAGAAGCTACTCTAGCTTTAAAGAAAATAAATAAAATAAAAAGAGAGGATTGCAGAAAATGGGTTGAAGAAAATTTTACAAAAGAAAAAATGGTAGAAAATTATGAAAAAGTATATTTTAAAATCTTAAAAAATAAATTAAATAATTACTAAAAAAAGATCAAAATTTATTTATTGATTAATTATTTTAATTGCCTTACCGCTAATTAAAGCATCAGCAATTTTTTTATAAGCCGAGTATAAAATTCTCTGATAGGTACTTTGCGAGGTGTTCATTTTCTTTGCTGCATCAATCTGATCCAAATTATAGATATGACGCAAACGATAAGCCTCCATCTCTTCTGCAGTTAATTCAACCACTTCCAAAAATCTCATTGGCACCCCCACCGGCTTAAAATAAGTGACTTTTGGCTTAAATCTAATTTTTCTACAAAGTTTTGGTCTTATCATATTTTTGGTAATTATTATTTATTCTCTTTGTAAAGGAATTCCGTAATTGGGACAATTTAAACTGGAACAGGGTACCCCTGCTTGATGAGAAATTTTATAACCACATTTTAAACAAACGCAATAGCCACCTGGTCCTTTACCTGCCATTGCTTCTTCTTGTTTTTCTTGATTTTTAAACCTACCTCTTTTCCACCAAGCAAATCCGTGACCAAAAAAAGGTTTATAAAATCCAGTTTCAACATCATGACTCTTAATTTGAATCGCAACATAAACTAAATTTTTAATCTCCGTCATTAATTTCTTTCTCAACGTTTCAGAAATTTTTGTTGCTTCTTCAATTTTTAAATTATTAGGTAAGATAATTTCTAAATTAGCGGTAATCACCGAACCTTTCCTTTGTGTTTTTAAATAATTAAGATGAATATTTAAATTTTGGGTAATAGTTTTAATTTGATCTTCCACCTCTTTACCCGCTGAAACATCCAATAGCGAATCAACTGCTTCTTTACCTAAAAACACAGATTCTCGAATAATATAAAGACCGATCAAAGCTGCCAAAAAAGCATCAGTATAAATCCAGTATTTCGTTAAAAATAAACCGACAAAAACAATCAACGAAGTTAAAGCATCAACCCGTGAATGAATCCCGTCAGAAATCAAAACCATAGAATTTTCTTTTTTACCAAAATTAATTTTCAAGCGTGCCATTATTTCATTAACAATAGCCGAAAAAATCATAACACCAAAAGATATCAATGATATTTTTAAAAAAGTTGGATGAAGAAATTTTTGATACGCCTCATAAATAATCCCTAAACCTGTCATAACTAAAATTAACGTTACTACTAATCCAGCTAAAACTTCGAATTTGAAATGACCGTAGGGATGTTTTTCATCAGCCGGTTTTTTAGCAATTTTAATTCCCAAATAACTAATAAAGGAAGCAAAAACGTCAATAAATGAATGTAGCCCTTCTGCTAAAATAGCAGAAGAGTAATTAGTGATACCGATAAAAATTTTCAAACCGGCTAAAATAATATTTACACCAATTGCAATTTTAGAAATTGTTTCCTTCATAAATCTTTTAAGACATAAATCGTTTAAGACTTTTAAAATTTATAATAAAATACATTATAAATAAAAATAAAAAGGCGAAAAAGGGACTAGTTTTTAACTAGCCCCTTTCTTTTATTTTGCCTGGTCCCGTAAAACTTTTATCTCTTCTTTAACCGCTGCTAACTCTTCTTCTAAGATTTTTTGTTCTTCTTCTAAAGCAGCTAGTGTATTTTTTGGAGAAATAAATCCTCGTCTACCAAAACCATAACCCCAAAAACGATACCATCTTCTTCTTAAACCTGCACCACAAGGACCCAACCCCCACCCAGTTCCTGGACCAAACCCCATTGGACCAGTACCATCAAATCTCGGCATATTTTTTCATTAATTTAAGCGACCTTTATTGACCTTATCTCTATTATGAATATATACCCATAATAATACTTTATCAACTACTAAATTGAAACCAACCATACCAAAAATTTCCCTTCGTAAAAAATTTTTCTTAGGCATAAAACTCCACCCTTTTGAAAAATGGCAGGGCTATTATAAACTACCAATTTTTTAAGAGAAATTATTGATTTCAAAAAACCCTTTAATCTCCTC
>JBAMLS010000003.1:9180-11975 GCA_039793445.1 Minisyncoccales bacterium
GTGGACCCGAGGGGACTTGAACCCCTGACCTCGCGCATGCCATGCGCACGCTCTAGCCAACTGAGCTACGGGCCCATTTTTTTGTCCCCGGGAGGAATTGAACCTCCATCAAGAGCTTAGGAGTCTCTTGTTCTATCCGTTGAACTACGGGGACAAAGTGCTAAAATTAATGATAGCAAAATTTTTCCTTGTTAACAATATTTTTTCCTGATATAATATTTTTATATGCCAGCCAAATCCCCTATTGTAGAAATTGCCAAAAAAGTTTGTCCTGCTGTAGTTACTATTGTTGTCTCAAAAGATTTGCCAAAAGTTGAAAGTTTTTTTCTTTTTCCGTTTGGTGAACAACAATTATTATTACCTCAGGTAGACAAAAATCAGAAAGAAAAAACTCAAATTGGCGGAGGTTCTGGTTTTATTATTTCAGAAGATGGCTATGTTATAACTTGTAATCATGTAGTTAGCGACACTCAAGCAGATTATTCAATTTTATTGAATCCAAAAACATCTTTTGAAGCTAAAGTTTTAGCTAGAGATCCCCTAGTAGATATTGCTATTTTAAAAATCGAAGAGAAAAAATTTCCTTATATTCCCTTAGGCGACTCTAATGAAATTGAATTGGGAGAAATGGTTTTAGCAATTGGTAATGCCTTAGGTGAATTTGAAGATACAATTTCTATGGGAATTATTTCTGGTCTTTCCAGAAAAATTACAGCTTATGGAGGAATACCATTTAGATCTACAAGTTTAAGAGGTTTAATTCAAACAGATGCTGCTATAAACCCTGGAAACTCGGGAGGACCATTAGTAAATATGGAGGGAAAAGCAATAGGAATAAACACGGCAATGGTTCTTGGCGCTCAAAATATTGGTTTTGCAATTCCTATTAATTATGCCACAAAAATATTAGAAGAAATAAAAAAATTTGGAAAAATAAAAAGGCCATTTTTAGGAATAAGATATGTTATTATAAATAAAGAAATTGCTCAAGTTCAAAAAATCCCAGTAGATTTTGGCGCTTTAATTATTAGAGAAATTTTTGGAGAACCAGCGATAATTCCTAATTCCTGCGCTGAAAAAGCGGGTTTAAAAGAGTATGATATTATTTTAGAAATAGATGGAGAAAAAATCACAGAACAAAATACATTAAACGATATTTTATCTGTAAAAAATGTAGGAGATGAAATAAAATTGAAAGTTTTAAGAGATAATAAAGAAATAGAAATAAAGATAAAATTAGAAGAAAGAGGATAATTCTGGGTGGCTGACGCGATTCGAACGCGCAACCACTTGGGCCACAGCCAAGTGCTCTGCCAATTGAGCTACAGCCACCAACTTCTATTATTTTTATTATATTGAACTTTAAATTTAAATCAAGTTTATTAATTTTTTATTTTTATTGTCTATCTAGCAAAATCATTATTAAAGTCTAAGAAATATCTCTGTGCTATTTTAAATAATTTTTTTATTTTTTTTCAGTTAATTCTTTTAACTCTTTTTATATGTATTATATATTTAAAAAAAACAATTAATTACGTAAAAATTAAAAAAATATTAATAAAATAATAACAAAAAGTCTTATTTATTCTTTTTTTATATAAAACAAAAAAGGAAACAAATTAATTTTATCTAATAATATAGAATTTGTATCTAAAATATTAATTTGCACTCTAGTGTTTCAATCAGTTTTCGACCAATTCCTTTCCCACGGTAGGCTTCATCGATGATAATCGGAGAGATCTTTACCGAGCCGCCACGTTTGATAGACACTGACATCATACCGACCGCTTCGCCCTCGATCTCAGCGATCCAAACGCGCTTTGCCGTTGTGAAATAGCAATACGGATCGCAACCTTTTTCGTGGGCTTCGGTTAATGACTCTGAAAAACTTTCATCGATGTCATCATAGAACCGCGGAAGATACTGAAGCATCAACCATTTTACCGCCGGGAGATCCTCTTTGCGATAATCTCGAATTACGACCTCTTCTGCCATCGGTCACACCTCCTTTCGTTTCTCAGGTTTCATCTGACCGGTTCTATTTCGAGAACCAAAACACCCATTTGTTCTTTATGGGGCGGATAAAGACTTTTGAGTAATCTCAAAACTTCTTCGCGATTGCTCCCGGGAACAATCCGAGAAACATCCTCCCTAGAAAGCATTTCTTCGAAAGTAGAGTACTTCCGGACATCCTTAATTCTAATCGTCGCCTGATTGTTCAAGTTGACGAGTTCTCCTTATTTTTAATAGGCTTATTTTACTATGTTTAACATGTCATGTTAAACATAGGTGACTACTATTTTACCTTATTGCGGATTATCTTTATTAAAACATCAGTTCTGGCTCATATGAAATTTTTGTTTTATTTTTTTGTTTTTCATATTAAAAATTTTAAACTTATCTTTGGTATGTTTAGTAAAAATTATCATAACGTTTGTTTGTGGTTTTTGGTGCCCCTGAGAGGATTCGAACCTCTATCTATCCCATTCTTAAAGTATGCTAAAACTAAACCAATTCAAACTTTCTCTATTATCTTACCAAATTTAATCCATAAACCAAGACAAAAAAACCTCAAAACCTGACCCCCGACTATATACAGTTTCACTGTTGTTTCTATTCTCTCGTTAGTTCTCTCTTTGGGGGTTCGGTCGCTCGCTTTGGCTCGCGAACCTCGCCCTTATTTTATATTCAAAAATTGGTTAAAAAAGTCAAAAATCCTCTATTAAGAGGGAATTAAAACTCGTCATTTACTCGTCATTCCCAAATGACGAGTTTTATCAAAAGTTGGCGTTGAC
>JBAMLS010000004.1:0-11315 GCA_039793445.1 Minisyncoccales bacterium
CAACATTACCCTCTGAATATGGAGAAACAGTTGTAATGAGATTATTAGATCCAGAGAAATTAATAGAAATTGAAAAATTAGGTTTAAGAAAAGATTTGTTCAAAACTTTAAATAAAATGATTAAACTTCCAAATGGGATGATCGTTGTTACGGGACCAACAGGTTCTGGCAAAACAACAACTCTTTATGCTATTTTAAAAAAAATTCGTAATCCTGAAATTAAAATTATTACAATTGAAGATCCTATTGAATACCATTTAGAAGGAATATCCCAAACTCAAGTCAATCCAAAAAAGGGTTATGATTTCGCAAATGGGTTAAGGGCTATTGTAAGACAAGATCCAGATGTAATTTTGGTAGGAGAAATAAGAGATGAAGAAACGGCAGAAATTGCTCTACAAGCCTCTTTAACAGGCCATTTAGTATTAACTACTTTACATACAAATGATGCAGCTGGAACTATTGCTAGATTTCAAGCTTTAGGGCAAAAACCAGTGAATATTGCTCCAGCTTTAAGATTGGCTATAGCCCAAAGATTAATAAGAAAAGTTTGCTCAGATTGTGTAAAATATGAAAACCCCACAGAAGAAGAAATTAATATTTTAAAAGAAGAGTTTGAAAAAATACTATCTAAAAAACTTGAAATTCCTCAAAATTTTAAGATAGCAAGGCCAAAAGGTTGCAAAAAATGTAATTTTACAGGATATAAAGGAAGAATTGGGGTTTATGAATTTTTTGTTGTTGATGAAGAAATGGAACGTTTTATTATTACTAATCCAAGTATCTCTGATTTAAGAAAAAAAGCGATAGAAAAAGGTATGGTTTTAATGAAACAAGATGGATTTTTAAAGGTTATAGATGGTATAACTACAATCGAAGAAGTAATTAAAAATACTGGTGAATAATAAAAAAGTGGTTTGAAATCACCTATTTTTAAAAATGAATTTCTTTGGGGTTAAAAAGGATTGGCTTTTTTAACCTACACAAAGAAATTCTGTTGATTTCAAACCACGCTAAATATTTTACATATTTTAAAAAAAATGTCAAGAGGTAATCTAAAATCCACGGACCCAGAATTAGATAATACATTAAGACCCCAATCTTGGGAAGAATATATTGGTCAAGAAAAAATAAAAGAAAATTTAAAAATTATTATCACGGCAGCAAAGCAAAGAGGAGAAACACCTGAACATCTTTTATTTTATGGAAATTCGGGTTTAGGTAAAACCACCTTAGCTTTTTTAATAGCAAAAGAAATAGGAGGACCTTTTAAAGTTATTGCCGGTCCTTCCTTTGAGAAACCAGGTGATATTGCTGCTATTTTAAGTAATTTAGAAGAAAAAACTGTATTGTTTATTGATGAATGCCATAGAATTAATAAATTAGTAGAAGAATATCTTTATAGCGCGATGGAGGATTTTAAACTAAATATAATTTTAGGGAAAGGACCAATGGCAAAAACAATTGAAATAAAATTGCCAAAATTTACTTTAATTGGAGCGACTACAAGATTATCTTTACTTTCTTCTCCCTTAAGATCACGATTTGGAGCAATTTTTGGTTTAAATTTTTACAATCTTGAAGATATAGAAAAGATTTTAAAAAGATCTGCTAAGATTTTAAATATTGAAGTAGAAGATAATGCTTTTAAAATTATAGCTTTAGCTTCACGTTTTACGCCTAGAACAGCAAATCATCTTTTAAAAAGAGTAAGAGATTTTGCTCAAGTAAGAAATGAGGGAAAAATTACAGAAAATATTGTAAAAGAGGCATTTAATTTTTTAGAAATAGATTCTTTAGGATTAACCTCTCAAGATAGAAAAATATTGGAAACAATTATTAAAAAATTTAAAGGAGGACCAGTAGGAATTCAGGCTTTAGCAGCTTCTACCGCCGAGGAACCTGAAACTATTTTAGAAATTTACGAACCTTATTTATTAAGACTAGGATTTATCGAAAGAACCCCAAAAGGTAGAATAGCGACAAAATTGGCTTTTCAACATTTAAAAGAAAAAATAAGTTGGGAAGATAAACTTTTTAAATAATGAAAAAATATCACACCTTTCTTTTTTTAATATTCATTTTAATAATACCCCTTTTTATAAAAGGAGTAATTTCTAAAAATATTATTTTTAATGAAATTTTACCTAATCCTAAAATAAATGAAAATAATAATGAATGGATTGAAATTAAAAATCTTTCAAATGAAATTGTTGATCTTTCTGGTTGGAAAATAAGAGATATAAAAGGAAAAACTTCTGTTTATTATATACCTAAAAATACTAAAATTTTACCAAATGATTTTTTGGTTTTTAGTATAACTACTACTAAAATTTTTTTAAATAATAAAGCGGATGGTTTAATATTAGAAGATAATTTTAATAATATCATTGATACAGTATCTTATGAAAATAGTTTAGAAGATAGATCTTATTGTAGAATAGATGGGAATTGGCAATGGTGTAAAATTTTAACTCCAGGCAAAGAAAATATCAAAGATTCAGAAAAAATAGAAAAAAATAATAACGAATTATTTAAAAAAGATAATCAGAATAATAAATTTATAAAAATTGAAGACAAAAAAATTATATTTTTTATCGCCATATTTTTAGCATTTTCATTTTCTTTTTTAGTATTTTATTTTTTAAAATTTAATTAAAAATAAGATTGATTTTTAAATTTAAAAATAGTATTATAAAACTACTTTAATTTAAAAATATGTCAGGTCATAGTCATTTTAGAACAATTAAACATAAAAAAGAATTAGAAGATCAAAAAAGGGGCCAAATCTTCTCTAAATTATCTAGATTAATTTCTATTGCGGCAGCGAAAGGAGCAGATCCTGATAAAAATTCTGCTTTAAAACAAGCCTTAGAAGAAGCCAAAAAATTTAATATGCCCAAAGAGAATATCGAAAGGGCTATTAAAAGAGGTACAGGACAATTAAAAGATGAAGCAGAGTTGTTTGAAGTAACTTATGAAACAATAGGACCTAAAGGAGAAATGGCAATTTTAGAAGGAATTACCGATAATAAAAATAGAGCATTAGCTGAAGTTAAAAATATTTTGCAAAGAAATGGTTGGAAATTAGCCGATCAAGGTACTTTAAAATGGATGTTTCAAAAAATGGGGTCTATTACTATAGATGGTAGTAATTTTTTACAAACAGGCAAATCAAAAGAAGAAATTGAATTGCTTGCTATTGAAGCTGGAGCTGAAGATTTAACTTGGCAAAATAATGAGTTGGATATTTTTTTTGCTCCAGAAAAATTAGGAGAGGTAAAAGAAAATCTTCTTAAATATGGTTTTACTATTTTAGAAGAAAATATTATATTAGTGCCAAACAACCCCTTAGAAATACCAGAAAACGAAAAAGAAAAATACCAAAAACTATTTGAACAATTATTAGACACAGAAACTATTCAAAATATCTACTCAAACTTAAATATATGAATATTTTAGGTATCGATCCTGGATTAGAAAGAATTGGTTATGGTATTATTTCTATTTCAATGAAAAACATAGTTTGTGTAGATTATGGTGTTATTTACACAGATAAAATGTTAAAAAAATGGGAAAGATTTAAAAAAATAGAAAACGGTGTTAGTAAAATCATTAGAAAATATAAACCAAAAATTTTAGCAATTGAAAATTTATATTTTTTTAAAAATGTTAAAACAGCCATTGACGTAAGCCAAGTAAAAGGTATAATTTTATTACTAGCTCATAAAAAAAAGTTAAAAATAGAAGAGTATACCCCCCTTCAAGTAAAAATGATGATTTCAGGATACGGAAGGGCAGAAAAAACCCAAATTCAAAAAATGATTCAAAATATTCTTCATTTAAATCAAATACCCAAACCAGATGATGCAGCTGATGCTTTAGCTATTGCTTTATGCGCAAGTTCTTTTAAATTAAATAACCCCTTGACAAAAGAATATAAAAAATTAAAATCTTCTTGAAAATAAAGGTCGTAGACAAAAATATGTATTTTTATGATTTTATTTAAAGAAAACATTATCAACATAAAAAATCAATACGATGATGAAGAAGAAACAGAAGAAAATGCAGATTTTCCAGAAGAAGATCTTGATTTTTCAGAAGAAGAATCAGAAGAAAAGGAAGAAGATTTAGACGAAGAAGAGGAAGAAACATCTAGCGAGTGGTAATTAAAAAAAGCAAAACTCCACCTTAAAAAGGGTGGAGTTTTGCTTTTCAGTTAAATGGCTTTATGGACAAGAAAAAAATTAAAAAATATATTAAAAATATATTTTATTTTTCTTTTCTTTTTGTTTTTATTTTGTTTTTTTGGGGGGTTATTTTTATTTTTATAACACTTAAAAATTTTCCCCAACCTGAAAAATTTACTGAAAGTATTATTCCACAATCAAGTAAAATATATGATAGAACAGGAAAAATTATACTATATGAAATATCTGGTGATATAAAAAGCACTTATATTTCTTTTGACCAAATACCCCAAAACTTAAAAAATGCTGTTATAGCAATAGAAGATAAAGATTTTTACCAACATAAAGGCATTGATTTCCGCGATATTTTAAGAGCAATTTTGGTTGATATAAAACTTAAAAAATTCGCCCAAGGAGGTTCAACAATTACCCAACAACTTGTAAGAAATTATTTTTTAACCCAAAAAAAAACTATTAAAAGAAAAACCCAAGAGGTTATTTTAGCTTTGCAATTGGAAAAAAAATATCCTAAAGATCAAATTTTTGAATGGTATTTAAATATTATTCCTTTTGGTTCAAATTTATACGGCGTAGAATCGGCTTCAAATGCTTATTTTGGAAAAAATGCCAAAGATTTAAATTTAGCAGAATGCGCTATATTAGCCGCAATGATTAAATCCCCATCTTCTCTTTCACCTTGGTTTGGTAACAAAGAAGCTCTTTTAAAACGTAGAAATCTTATTTTGGAAAAAATGGCACAACTTAAATATATTTCAGAAGAGGAAAAAGAAAATGCAAAAAGAGAGGAATTAATTTTTAAAAATAAAACAGAAAAAATTTTTGCTCCCCATTTTGTGTTTTTTATAAAAGACTATTTAGAACAAAAATATGGAAAAGAATTTTTAGAAACTAGAGGGTTAAAAATAATTACAACTTTAGATGTTAATTTACAAAAAATTGCGGAAAAAACAATTAAAGAAAGAGAAAATTTTATAAAAAAGTATAATGCTTTTAACGCTTCTTTAGTTGCGATTTTACCTAAAACAGGAGAAATTGTCGCTATGGTAGGCTCAAAAGATTATTTTGGTGAACCTTATCCCCAAAATTGTATTTCAGGTCAAACTTGCCTTTTTGATCCTAAAGTAAATATTGCCACTTCCTTAAATGAACCCGGTTCTTCAATTAAACCCTTTGCTTATGCTTTATTGTTAGAAAAGGGTTTTACCCCAAGGACGCAAATCTGGGATGCGAAAACTGAATTTAATTTAAATTGCTCACCAGATGCAAATCAAGATTACAATAAATATAATCAAAAATGTTATCACCCTCAAAATTATGATGGTAGATATCGAGGAAAAGTTAATTTAAAGGAAGCGTTAGCCCAATCTTTAAATTTACCGGCTGTAAAAGTATTATACTTAGTTGGTTTAGATAATTTTTTAAATTTTTTAGAAAAAACAGGAATTACAACTTTAACAGAAAGAAATAAATATGGGCTTTCATTGGTGTTAGGCGGCGGTGGAGTAAAACTTTTAGAAGAAGCATATATTTATACTATTTTTCCAAATGAGGGTGAAAAACCACCTTTAAATTTTATTATTGAAATTAAAGACGACCAAAATAATATTCTTGAAAATATTCAAAATAACAGAATAAAAGTCTTATCAACACAAATTGCGAGAGAAATTAATGATATATTATCTGATAATATCGCTAGAGCCCCTATTTTTGGTTGGAATTCCTCTTTATATTTTGCTAATTATGATGTTGCAGTTAAAACAGGTACAACTCAAGAATATAAAGATGATTGGGCTATAGGATATAACCCCTCTCTTTTATGCGGAATATGGGTAGGAAATAATAACAATACCCCTTTAAAAGCAGCTGGTGCGGTAGTTGCTGGCCCCATTTTACATGATTTTTTTGATGAAGCTTTTAAAATTATTTCTCCAGAAAAGTTTGTTAAACCTAAAATAAGGAAAACAGGTAATGCTATTTTAGATGGAGGAGATTTAGGCGAACATTCCCTTTTATATTATTTAAATCCCAGCGATCCCGCTTTTTTATATTGGGAAACAGGAGTTAAAAATTGGTTAGCGGGAATTAGATATTAAGATGATTTAATTGGCATTAAAATATAAAGATAATTTTCATCTCCAATAGGTTTTAATAAAGCGGGTCCTTCTTTTGAACTTAAACCAAAAAATATTTCAGAGCTTTGAATAGATTCTAATCCCTCTAATAAAAATTTAAAATTAAATAAAATTTTTATTTCTTCACCATCAATTTTATATAAAGGTATAAAAGATTCATTGCTTCCTAATTCTATATTTTCAGAAAAAATTCTTAATTTTTTTTCTTTTTTGAATATTGTAAGTTCTGTTTCATTATTTTTATTTGTAAATATGCTAGCTGTTTTCAAAGCTTCAATAAATAATTTTTTATCTAATTCAAGTAAAGTTATAAATTTTTTAGGAATAATTTCTTGATAATTAGGAAAACTACCCTCAATTAACCTCGATTTTAAATGTAAAAGAGGGTGAGATAATTCTTTATTAAATATTTCAAATAATACTTGATTTTGATCAAAATATATATTTATATTTTCTTCTTTAATAATAGAAAGAGCATAAATTAAAGTCTTTGCACTATCTAAAGGTAATATAAATTCGCCCTCTTTTTCTATTTTTTCATTGTTTTCAAAAATTAAAATTTTCTTTTCAGCTAATCTAAAACTATCAGTTACTGTTAATATTAACATTCCATTTTTAAATTGAAAAAATACTCCAGAAATTTCAGGCTTTATTGAATAATTTGCAGTAAAATTAATAATATTTTCTAATCCATTTTTTAGTTTTAGTATATTAATTTCATTTTTACCTTCTAATGAAATTTTAGGAATTATTGGAAAATCTTCGGGATTTTGGCCCTGAATTTTTGTTTTTTGATTTTTAATTTCAAAAATTAAACTTTGTTTTTCTTCTTTTATTTCTAATTGTTCTTCTTTTATTAAATTTAAAAATGATGAAAAGATTTGGCTTGGTATTAAAATTTTACCTTCTTCTTCAATTTTTGATAAAATCCACCATTTTAAACTTATTTGTAAATCAGTTGCACTTAAAACTAAAAAATTTTTTTCTGTTTCTAATAAAATGTTTTCTAAAATGGGAAAGTTAATATTTTTTTTAGAGATTTTTGTTAAAAAAGAAATAGCGGTTTTTAAATTTTCTGTTAAAATTTTAATTTTCATAAGTTTTATTTTTATTATTTAAAATATTTTATTATTATAACAAAAAAGTGGAAAAGTGGAAAAACATTTTTTTATTTATTAATATTATTTTAAAAAATATTTTGAAATTGGAAATTTTGTTTTTTAAGGGTTAATTTATTTGGGAAATAAAATAAAAATATTTTTATAAACAATATTTACACAGAACTTGTGTAAATTCTTTGTTTAATTAAATTTATTTCTTGAAATAAATTTTCATTTTCTTTTAATTCTTTTTCTATTTTTCTAAAAGCGTGCATTACTGTAGTATGATCTTTACCTTTAAATTTTCTTCCAATAGAGGGAAAGGATTCATTTAATTCTGTTCTCAACAAATACATAATAATTTGCCTTGGTTTTACAATTTCTTTTATTCTTGTATTTTTTAATAAATCTTCTTCTTTTATATTATAAAAGGATGCGACAGATTGAATAATTGCTTTAAAATTAGTGGCTTTAGGCGACTTATTAGTAAATTGTTCAAGTATTTTTTTAGCGGTTTCTAGAGTTATATTTGTATTATTTACTTTTGAGTAAATAATTAATCTATTTAACGCTCCCTCTAATTCTCTTATATTATTTTGTATATTCAAAGCGATATATTCCAAAATACTTTGATCAAGTAGAATATTATTTTGTTCACATTTCATTTTTAAAATTGCCATTCTTGTTTCAAAATCTGGTAATCCAATATCACAGATCATTCCACCCTCAAAGCGTGACCTTAATCTTTCTTCTAAAGCGGGTATGGCTTTTGGTGGTCTATCAGAAGATAAAATTATTTGTTTTTGATTTTGATAAAGATAATTGAAGATATGGAAAAATTCTTCTTGAGTTTTTTCTTTGCCAGCAAGAAATTGAGTATCGTCAACAATTAATACATCTATTTCTTTAAGTTTCTTTTTTAAAGTAGAAATTTCATTTTTTTTAATACTCTCTACAATTAAGGTTGTTAATTCTTCAGCTGGATAATATTTATTTTTTTTATCTGGCCAAAGGCTATATATTTTATTTCCCGTTGCTTGTAAAAGATGGGTTTTCCCCAAACCTACTCCCCCATAAATAAATAAAGGGTTGTAAACATTTCCAGGATTTTCTGAAACCGCCCAGCAAGCAGCATAAGCTAATTCATTAAAAGAGCCCACAATGAAATTATCAAATTTATAGTTTGGATTTAAATTTGTAGTAGGATTTATTTTAAACTCTTTAAATTCTAATTGATTTTGGGCAAAATTATTTGTTTTAATAATTTCATTTTCTTTTTTGTTTTTTGTCCCCCCTTTTTTAGATAGAATAATAAATTCAATTGATTTTATATTTTCATCAATCGTATGCAAAATTTTTAAAATAAGATTTTGATATTTATTTTCAAGCCATTCTTTTGAAAAGCTGTTAGGCACGCCAATAATAATTTTGTTATTATTTATAGAAACAATCTGAGTTCCTTTAAACCAAGTAGCAAAACTAGCCTTTGATATTTGAAATTGTATTTGGGCTAAAATAGTTTGCCACATTTCTTCTTTTGTCATAGTCTTTGTCATATATTCGTTTATAATATTTTTATTCTTTTTAAAATATAATGCAAGTTACAAAGAAATACAATAGTTTTCATCACCTGTGGAAAAACCTGTGGATATTATGTTAAAAATATGTTTTTATTTTTTCTTGAAAAAAATATTTATTAATTATATAATATTTTTAGTTTAAAATTAAAAATATGAATACAACTTTTAAACCCAAAAAAATTAAAAGAAAAAGAACACATGGTTTTTTAAAAAGAAAAAGAACAAAAGGAGGAAAAAAAGTAATAAAACGAAGATTAAAAAAAGGCAGAAAAAGAATAACTGTTTAAATTTTAAATAATGCTATCTTCTCAATATCGTTTAAAAAAAAAGAAAGATATTCAAAAAGTTCTTGGAAAAGGAATAATGCTTTATGGAAAGAACATTAATATAAAATTTTTAAAAAGTGAAAATGTTTTGCCAAGATTTTGTATTACAACAAATAAAAAAATTTTTAAAAAAGCAGTTTTAAGAAATAGGGCAAAAAGGAGGATTAGAGCGGCTCTTTTTAAAATAATCTTTGAGATTCCTGGATATTATGATATAGTAATCTTTCCCCAAAAAACAATACTTTTTGAAAAATTTGAAAATTTAATTAAAGAGTTTAAATTATTATTTTTAAAACTTAAAAAAAATGAATAATTCTTCTTTTTTTTATTTATTTTTATTTAAACCAATTTTCAATCTTTTAATTTTTCTTTATAATATTTTACCTTATAAAGATTTTGGTTTTGCCGTAATTTTATTAACTATTGTAATTAAAATAATAATATTTCCTCTTTCGCTTTCTAGTAGGCTGTATCAAGAAAAAATGCTTTTAATAGAACCTGAAATTAAATCTCTTCAAGAAAAGATAAAAAAAGAAAAAGATCCTAAAATTCAAAAAGAAATTATACAAAAAATGATGGAAATATATAAAAAAGAAAAAGTAAACCCTTTTTTTAGTATCATTCCGTCTATTTTTCAGGTATTAATTTTTATTGCTCTTTTTTTAGTTTTTAAAACTGATTTTTCACCTGATACTCTTTCTTCAAATCTTTATTCTTTTATGGCAAAACCTAATTTTATTTATTCTCGTTTTTTAAATATTTTTGATTTAACAAAACCCAATATTTTTTTAGCAATTGCTGCTGGTATTTTTCAATATTTGCAGATTAAAATGACTATACCCCCTATTAATAAAAATGAGGATTTCCTTTTTGCTTTTCAAAAACAGATGATTATAACGATGCCTTTTTTTACATTTTTAATTTTGTTTAAACTCCCTTCCGTTTTAGGGCTTTATTGGTTAATGCTAAGTTTAGTTTCTATTTTAGAGGAAAAATTTATAATTAAAAGATATATTCAAAAATATGAGAAGAAATAAAGAAATTCAAAATTTTCTTGAAGATTTTTTTAAAAAATTTTTTCCAGATTATAAAATAGAGTTTAATAATTTAAAATTAGATAATATAATATCTTTTAATATTAATATTCCAATTAAAGATAAAATTGCCCAAACAGATAGCAACTTTATTTATAATCTTCAGTTAATTTTAGGGAAAATAATAAGAAAAAAATTCCAAGAAGAAATAATTCTTGATATTGATATAAATAATGAAAAAGAAAAAAGAATAAAATATTTAACAGCTTTGGTAGATGAATTAGTGCGCCAAGCTCTTTTAACAAAAAAAGAAAAAACAACTCCTTATTTAAATCCGCAAGAAAGGAAAATTGTGTATAATTATCTTTCTCAGAGAAATGATGTCATCATTGAAAGTCAAGGTTTTGATCCTCAAAAAAGAATAGTTATAAAGCCAAAATAGTATTATTTATAAGGGATAATAGCGATGCCTGAGATACAAGAATTAAAATTAGTGCCAAAAAGATTTGATACCCAACCTCCGCATCTTCCAATTGGAAACTTTGTAACATCTAAAATACTTTCTTTTGTAACATAACTATGGCTGCCGGGAAATAAAGGATCTAAATTATTTTCATCATATTCTCTATTTTGCTGGTCTTTTGGCTTTAAATCACTAAGAGCGACAATACATCTTCCATCTATTTTTATTGAATAAACATTATCTTCAAATTTGCCATCTCCCTGCTCTCTACAAAGATTATTGACATATTTTGGATAATAAATCGGAGGATTATCTTTATTTATTCTAATAACACAAGGGAGTAACTCATTACTTTCGCCTGCTTGGAATTCTTTTAATTTATAAAGTGTTATCTCACATTCTCCGTCTGGATTTATATTAAAAACTCTCATAGAAGAAGGTCTTAATACCTTTCCCCATTTAGTTGGTT
>JBAMLS010000005.1:0-34967 GCA_039793445.1 Minisyncoccales bacterium
TGACCATTTATCTTTTTCTTTTTGTATATACTTAATTAAAATATCATATTTACTAAGCGAACATTGGTAAACTCCAATGACAAATCGACCGTTGACTGGTACTACAAATAAAGGATAGTGTACGTTTCCATCACGTTTAAAAGTCATCGGTGGTAAATTATTATTCCCTATTTTATTCATAGTTTTTAAATAAATTTTGTTTGCGACTTAGATTTCGTTCTAATTCCTCGAATCTTTTAATCGATAAATCCAGATATTTTTTCTCGGTGTCAATGCCTATAAATTTTCTGCCTAAAAGATAAGCGGCAATTCCAGTGGTTGAACTACCAGTAAATGGATCTAAAATCAAATCACCTTTTTTAGTAGATGCAAGCACAATTCTCTTTAATAATTCTTCTGGTTTTTGGGTGGGGTGTTTGCCAAATTTTTTTTCTATCGCTTTAGGTGTATTGATAGCCCACACTGAGCGCATTTGAGAATTTGGTTTTTTAAGAAAATCTTCTGGCCACTGACCAGTTTTCATTAAGTCATAATTGAAAATATGTTTTGCTTTTTTATCTTTTTTGGCCCAAATAAGTGTTTCGTGACTCGCCGTAAAATAACGACAGCTTAAATTAGGTGAAGCATTTGGTTTAAACCAAGCTATATCATTGAGAATATGATAACCAGCAAGTTGCAAAGCAAAACCGCATTGATAAATAGAATGATATGTCCCGCTAATCCAAATAGTTCCGTGGGGTTTTAAAACGCGTTTCACTGCTTTAATCCATTTAAGATGAAATTCAAAATCCTTTTCTAACCCATTGCTTTTATCCCATTCCCCCTTATTAACGCTAACTCGTTTTCCAGCATGAACAGTAAAACCACCATTAGAAAGTAGGTATGGAGGATCGGCAAAAACCATATCAATGGAATTTTCCGGAAGTTCACCGAGAATATCTAAACAATCGGCATGGTAAAGCTTGAATCCCGATTTTTCGTAGTACGGCTTGTGCGTATTTAATTTATTTTTCTCCATAGTACTTTTTTGTATTGTCATTATACTTTGCATAATTACTTTATTAACTCCTCAATATTAACACCTAACGCTTTCGCAATTTTAGCCATAACCAAGACAGAAGGTTTTTTAATAACTCCGCTTTCAATTTTGGTCAAGGTGGTATATTTGACGCCGGATTTTCTAGCAAAATCTTCCTGCGATAGACCTTGCTTTGTGCGGTATTTCTTTATATTTTCTCCGATGTTATTTTCTCTTGCCATAATTTCAATAATTTAATAGATGTTATTATAGTATTAACAATCTTTACTTTCAATATAATGATAACAAATAAATTAAATTCAATCAAACAAACGGCGTAACAAAGACAAAAAATTCAATTTTACGCCTAAAATTGGCTGGCGAGGCCGCGTAGCGGGCGAGCCAGCAATCTCTTTTTCCAACTGGCGGAGGGGGTGGGATTCGAACCCACGGGGCGAGTAATCCCGCCACGGCTCTCCAGGCCGTCCCGTTAAACCACTCCGGAACCCCTCCCTCTTTATTATTTTTCATTTTGTTCTTTCAATTTTTCAATATCTTCTTGATATTCACTATAAGTTGAAACTATATTTTTCCCTTCTGTTTTTGACTTATACATCGCCTTGTCTGCTCTCTCTATTAATTCAGAAAATCCAATTCCTTCTTCATATTCTGAAACTCCGACACTTAAAGTAATATCAATTCCCATTTCATTTTTAACATTATTATGAATTATCTCATTTAAAAATTCTGCTTTCTTTTTTGCCTCATTTTCATTTGAGCCCAATAATGAAATTACAAATTCATCTCCTCCCCATCTAGAAATATAATCTGTATCCCTCACATTTTCCCTTAAAATATCGCTAATTTTTTTTAATAATTTATCACCCCTATCATGACCGTATATATCGTTTATCTCTTTAAAATTATCAAGATCTAAAAATAAAAAACTTAATGTAGAAAAACCCTCTTCTCTTTTTTCGTTTTCTGGTTCTAAAAGAGAATTAATTTGTTGCTTGGTTAATTCTTTAAAAAAATTTCTTCTTAATAATCCCGTAAGATCATCTTTGGCAATCTTTTCTTTTAAATCTGCGTTTTCTTTTTTCAAATCAAGGTTTTCTTTTTCTAATTCAAACATTCTTTTTTCTAACAATTTTATTTTTTCTTCTAAGTTAATATTTTCCGTAGTTTCTTTTTCTGATAAATTTTCTTTTTCGTCCATATTTTTAAATAGAAATTTGTTTTAAAGCCTTTATCCTTTCTTCTATTGGTGGATGAGTAGAAAATAAATTTAAAAACCAATTTTTAGCTTCGTTTCCTTTTAAAGGAGATACAATAAAAAGATGAAGAGTAGCGCTATTTTTTGTTATTAAAGGCGTTTGATCATGGGAAATTTTTTCTAAAGCCCTTATTAACCCCTCTGGATATCTTGTAATTAAAACGCCAGAAGCATCGGCTAAAAACTCTCTTTTTCTAGAAATGGCAAGTTGGATCAATTTCGCCGCAATGGGCGCTAAAATCATTCCTATTATCCCAAAGAAAAACAAAATTGAAGCATTTTTTTCTTCCTCATCTCTTTTTCTATACCACATTGCTCTAGTAAAAATATCAGATATTATAGCTATAATTCCCACCAAAACTACGACTACGCTTTGTAATAAAATATCCCTATTTTTAATATGAGATAATTCATGTGAAATTACTCCTTCTATTTCAGATTTATCTAATTTTTCTAATAATCCTTTAGTTACAGCAATAGCTGCATGTTTTTCGTCTCTACCTGTAGCAAAAGCATTAGGTTGCATTTCATTTAAAATATAAATTTTGGGCATAGGAAGACCAGAAGCGATACAAAGGTTCTCTACTATATTGTATAACTCTGGATTATCTTTTTTTTCTATAGGAATTGCTTTTGTAATAGTTAATATAATTTTATCTGAATACCAATAAGAAAGAAAGCTTTGAAATAAAGCAAAAAACACAGCAAAATAAAGAATATTTATATTGTTAAAATAATAGGAAAAAAACCAACCTAAAAATATTATTAAAACTAATAAAGATATTATTAAAATCCAGGTTTTTTTAATATTACTATCAGCTAAATTATATAAAGTTTGCATAACTGATTAAAATTAAAAATTTACTTTTGGGACTTCTGTTTCTTTTTCTTCTATGCCAAAGAATTCCATTTCTTTGAAACTAAAAATGGAAGCAATAATGGTAGATGGAAATGTTTGAATTTTAGTATTATAATCTCTTACATTTCCATTATAAAATCTTCTGGCTGCTTGTATTTTATCTTCGGTATCTATTAGTTCTCTTTGTAATTCTAAAAAATTCTGATTTGCTTTTAATTCTGGATAATTTTCAACGACAGCAAAAAGTGTTTTTAAAGTATCAGACAATACATTTTCTGCTTGAGCTTTTTCTTTTAATGTCTGGGCTGACATAGCTGCTGATCTTGCTTGAGTTACTTTTTCAAATAAATCTTTTTCATGAAAAGCATAACCTTTTACTGTTTCAACTAAATTTGGAATTAAATCATACCTTCTTTTTAACTGAATATTAATATCAGATAGAGCTTCTCTGCACTGATTTCTTAATTTTATTAAAGAATTAAAAGTAAATATTGGCCAAAGTAAAATTATTAAAATAATAACTGCTAATAAAATTAATAAAGTCATAGATTAAAAATTTATTAATAGACCTTTTTTAATATTAATAATCAATTATAATAAAAACCGGGCGATAAATCAACCACCCGGTTTTTAATTTTTTATTGAAATTTAAAGTATTAATATTCTTCATCAAATGATTCTGACATTGTGTGTTTTTCTTCTTTTTTTTCTGGTAATTCTGCTACTACAGCTTCGGTAGTTAACAACATTACCGCTCCGGAAACCGCATTTTCCAATGCTAATCTTACTACCTTCACTGGATCAATTACTCCTGCTTCCAATAAATCTTCATACTCCATTGTTTGAGCGTTAAAACCATATCCTCCTTTTTTTGCTTTTACATTAGACACTACAATTGAACCTTCAACACCAGCATTTTGAGCTATGGTTCTTAATGGTTCTTCTAAAACTCTTTTTAAAATTAATATTCCTGTTTTTCCATCGCCAGAAAATTTATTCTCTAGTTCATTTAATACCTCGCTTGCTCTTAATAATGCCACTCCTCCTCCTGGTACTATCCCTTCTTCTATTGCAGCTTTAGTCGCAGAAAGAGCGTCTTCAGCTTTATGCTGTCTCGCTTTTTGTTCTACTTCAGTTGGGGCGCCAACTTTTATAACCGCTACTCCCCCTACTAACTTTGCTAATCTTTCTTGAAGTTTTTCTTTATCAAATTCTGATGTACTCATTTCTAATTCTTTTTTAATTTGATTTACTCTAGCTTCTATTTTTTCTTTAACTCCTTTACTCCCCACAATAGTAGTATTTTCTTTTGTAATGATTACTTTTCTAGCTCTTCCGAATTCTTTTAGGGTAACATTTTCTATTTTCATTCCTTTTTCTTCTGAAATTACTTCACCACCAGTTACAATTGCAATATCTTCTAACATTTCTTTTTTTCTATCTCCAAAACCAGGGGCTTTTACAGCAACAGCTTGCAATACTCCTCTTAATTTATTAACTACTAAAGTAGCTAAAGCATCTCCTTCAATTTCGTCTGCAATAATTAAAACTTCTTTTTTACCAGAAGAAGCTACTTTTTCTAAAATAGGAACAATTTCTTGCACTGATGAAATTTTTTTATCTGTAATAAAAATATAAGGTTCATCTAAAACTGCTTCCATTCTTTCTGGATCTGTAATCATATAAGGAGAAACATAACCCCTATCAAATTGAAGTCCTTTTACCACTTCTTTTTGAAGACCAAAAGTTTGAGATTCCTCAACAGTAACAACTCCATCTTTTCCAACTTCATCAATTACGTCTGCTATCATTTTTCCTAATTCTTCATCTTCTGCAGAAATAGTAGCTACTTGAATAATTTCCTCTTTTTTATTAATTTTTTTAGCAATTTTTTTAAGTTCTTCTATTACTCTTTTTGAACCTATTTCTAACGCTTTTTTAATTGCCAAAGGATTAGCTCCGGCTTCAATATTTTTGAGTCCCTGAGTAATAATTGCCTGAGCTAAAACAGCAGCAGTAGTAGTTCCGTCTCCAGCAGTATCATTTGTTTTAGATGAGACTTCTTTTATTATTTCTGCTCCCAAATTTTCAATTTTGTCTTCTAATTCAATTTCTTTTGCAATGGTAACACCATCATTAGTAATTGTTGGAACGCCAAATCCTTTATCTAAAACTACATTTCTTCCTTTGGGCCCCAATGTTACTTTTACTGCATTCGCTAATTTATCAACTCCCCTTTTTAATTTTTTTCTAGCAACAGAAGAATAAAGTATTTGTTTTGCCATATTTTTTATTTAAAAATAAGAAGAAGATAAAATTATTTTTATTCAATAATAGCTAAAATATCTTCTTCTTTTGCAATAAGATATTCTTTATCGTCGACCTTTATTTCATTGGGCCCATATTTTGTAAATAAAACTTTTTGGCCCGGTTTTACTTCTAAAGGAATATAATTTCCATCTTTTGATTTTTTACCTGGTCCCACCGCAATTACTTTACCTTGTTCAGGCCTTTCTTTTTCAGCAGTATCTGGTAATAAAATACCACTTTTTGTTTTTTCTTCTTTTGAGATAGGTTCAATTAAAATATAATCTAAAATTGGTTTTATTTTCATATTTTTTATTTTTAAAATCGCCTTCTAATTTGGCGGCAAAATTATCAATCCCGACCTTTGAGTGATAATTACTAATTTATATTTTAAAAATAAAAATTTTTTTGTCAATCCCTAAAATAAGTTAAATTTAAAAGTTTATTTTTATATACCGCAATTGTATGTTCAAAATGAGCGCTTAAAGAATTATCTTGTGTTTGCCACCCAAAACCATCTGGCACTTTTTTAATTTTCCAAGAACCTAAAGATGCCATAGGTTCTACACAAAAAACCATCCCCTCTTCTATTTTTATTCCTTCTCTCCTTTCACCAAAATTTAATATTTCTGGTTCTTCGTGTAAATTCTTTCCTATACCGTGTCCGCATAATTCTTTAATTACACTTAATTTATTTTTTTCTAAAAAATTTTGAATTAAAAACCCAACATCACCAAAAGTATTTCCTGCTTTGACTTTTTGAATTACTAACTCTAATGATTTTTTTGTGCATCTAATTAATTTTTCCGCTTCTTTTGAAATTTTTCCTACACCAACCGTTATCGCCATATCAGAATAATAACCTTTATATTTAATTCCAATATCTAAAGAAACAATATCCCCTTCTTTTAATTTGTAATTAGAAGGCACTCCATGAACTATAATCTCGTTTACAGAAGTACATAATAGTGCCGGAAAACCATCATAATTTAAAAAAGCTGGTTCAACTTTATTTTCTTTCATTAGTTTTTCTGCAACATCATTTAATTCTTTAGTAGTAATTCCTGGCTTTACATTTTGTTTAATTTTATAAAGAATTTCAGATAAAATTTTGCTTCCTTCTTTGATAGTTTCAATTTCTTCAAAAGTTTTTAAATGAATCATTATTTTAAATATTTTAAAATTTCTTTAAAAACATCTTCTATTGATTGAGCACCATTAATTCTAATAAGTCTTTTTGTTTTTTTATAATAATTAATAACTTTTCTTACTTCGCTATTAAACCATTTTAATCTTTTTTTAATTGCTTCTATATTATCATCTTTTCTTTGAATCAATTTTCCACCACAATCTGGGCATACTTTTATATTTTTATATTCTCCAAGATAAGGGATAATTTTGCCGCATTTTTCACAAATTTTTCTTTTTGTTAGTCTTTTTATTGATTCTTTTGAACTAATATCAATTAAAAAAATCTTTACATCTTTATGCCATTCATACCATTCTAATGCTTCATCAATTAAATAAGCCTCTAAGATTTTTCTTGGAGAACCATCTATTATTATTCCTCTTAAATTCTTTTTAGATTTTAATTCTTCAAATTTATCTAACCAAAGTTTAAAAATTACTGGTGTTGGAACTAATCCTCCTTTATCAATTACTGAAGATATTTTTTTACCAGAAAAATTTTTATTTTTTTCAGCAGCTCTTAATAAATCTCCACTTCCAATATATTCAAATTTAAATTTTTCTTGTAATAATTTTGTCTGAGTTCCCTTACCAGAACCTGGTCTTCCCAAAAATAAAATTATTTTAGGCGCCATATGTAATTTATTTATATTTTTAAATTATTCGTATTCTTTCATTTCAATTTCGCTTTCTAAACTTCGCCATGTCTCTAAAACTACACTTACAATAATTAATAAACTTGTACCTCCTGTTAAAAATTGAAATTCGGTAATTTTAGTTATTCCCTGCACAATAGATGGTAATATAGCAATTATTCCCAAAGAAGTGGCACCAATATATAAAGTATTATTTAAAATTTTTTCCAAAAAAACTGCCGTTTGCTCTCCCGGCCTCACTCCTGGAATAAAACCTCCTACTTTTTGAAGATTTTCAGAAATGGTTTTAGGTTCAAAGGTAACAACTGTGTAAAAAAATGTAAAACCAAAAACAAGAATAAAAAATAAAATTCCATGAACCCATTGATTTTGCAAAAACTGCACAACATTTTTTGAAATATCAATTAATTTTTGATTATTAGAGACAGTTAAAAAGTTTGCCATCATAGCAGGAAACATTAATAAACTTAAAGCAAAGATAATCGGGATAACTCCAGCAGGATTTATATTTAACGGTAAATAAGTAGAAACTCCACCATACATTTTATTTCCTCTAACTCTTTTTGTGTAAGAAATAGGAATATTTCTTTTTGCTTCATTTATTATCACCACTCCGATAATAATTAATAAAGAAAATGCAAAAAATAATAAATAAGATGGCAAATTTGCAATATCCCACTTTAATAAAAGAGATCTAAATTCAACTGGAGAGCGCGCTAAAATACCAGCCAAAATTAAAAGAGATATACCATTTCCAATACCTTTTTCTGAGATTAACTCCCCTAACCACATTAATAAAACAGAGCCAGTAGTAGCAACAAGTAAAGCTAAAAGAAAATAGGTATTAGAAGAAAAAGTAATAATTCCTTGATGTTTAAATAAATTTAACATTCCATATCCTTCTAAAAGAGATAAAGGAACAGTTAAAATTCTTGCATATTGATTGAATTTTTGCCTTCCTTCTTCTCCTTCTTCTTTATACATCTTTTCTAAAGATGGGAAAATCATTGTTAATAATTGTAAAATAATAGTGGCAGTAATATAAGGTCCAACTCCTAACATTACAATAGATAAATTACTTAAAGCTCCACCAACAAATAGATTTAATAACCCTAAAAATTGATTTTGTAAAAATAACATTTTCAATTTTGCCGTATCTACACCCGGAACGGGAATATTAGCTAATAATCTAAAAACGGCGAGACAAAATAGAGTAAATAAAATTTTTGTCCTTATTTGTTTATCTTTTAAAATTAATAATAATTTTCTTTTTTGCATAATAAATATTTTAATCTATTTTTCCGCCTACTTTTAAAATTTTTTCTCTTGCCATTTTAGACACTTCACATCCTTGAATATATAAAGGTTTTGTAATTTCTCCATCTGCTAAAATTTTCACTTTTGGTATTTTTCCTTTAATTTTTTCAATAATTTCTTTTTTTAAAAGAGTTTTAGGACTTACTATATCTTTTGGCTCAAATGTTTTTTCTAATAAAGATAAATTTATTATCTTTGTAAATTCATTACTTTTTTTCTGAATTAATCTATTACTTGATCCTCTTAATTTTGGGATTTTTTTAATTATATTTTTAGTAATGGGTTCTAGTTTTCTTCCCGCTCTCGCTTTCTGTCCTTTTATACCCCTTCCCGAATAAGTACCTCTTTTTCCTCCTCTACCAATTCTTTTTTTATTTTTCATTTTATGATTAGGTTGTAATTCGTGTATTTGCATAGATTAACTTTTTACTTTTAATTTATTTAAAGCTTTTATCGTAGCCTGAATAATATTAAGTTTATTTCTTGTTTCAGATAATAATTTTGAGGAAATATCTTGAATACCAACTAATTCACAAATTATCCTTACTTGACCGCCAGCAATTAATCCTCTACCTTTTTGTTGTGGTTTTAATAATACTTTTGCAGTTTTGTATTTTGCTATTACTTCATGAGGAATGGTATTTTCAACAATTGGTACCTCGGATATATTATTCATTGAAACTTTTTTCGCTTTTTGAACAGCATTTTCAACATCTTTGCCCTTTGCTACTCCAAAACCTATTTTTCCCGCTCTATCTCCGACAACAACAACCGCTCTAAATCTTAGTTTTTTACCGCCTTCTGTCACTTTGGTAACTCTTTTTACTTCAATTATTTTCATTTCAAATTTTTCATTTTCTTTATTTTGTAAAATATTTTTTTCCATAATATTTTTTAGAAAATTAATCCCCCCTTTCTAGCTCCTTTTGCTAAAAATTTTACTCTTCCATGATATTTATAATTTCTTCTATCGAAAACCACTTTTTTAATATTTTTTTCTTTAGCTTTTTGAGCTAAGAAAAATCCTACTAAAAAAGCCTCTCTTACCTTTTTTGTCATATTTTTAATTTTTTCTTCTATTTCTTTTTTAATTTTATTTTCTTTTTTTATTTTTATATCGCTTTCAGAAACTAAAGTAGTATTTTTTTCATCATCAATTATTTGAGCAAAAATATGTTTTTTTGATCTAAAAACACACAATCTTGGTCTTTTTTGTGTTCCAATTACCCTTCTTTTTCTTTTTTTATTTTCTTTTTTCATAATCAAAATTTTAAAATTATTTTGAACTTATTACTTTTTTACCAGGTTTTAATTTTATTTTTTCACCAAAATATCTTATTCCCTTTCCCTTATAAGCATCCGGTTCTCTTATTTTTCTAATATTGGACGCAAATTGACCAACTTTTTCTTTATCAATACCAGAAACCGTAATAATATTTTTTTCTATACTTACAGAAATGCCTTCGGGGATATCAACATAAACTGGATGAGAAAAACCAACTTCTAATCTTAATTTTTTATCTTCTAAACTTGCTCTAAAACCTATTCCTTGTAATTCAAGTTTTTTTTCAAATCCAACAGAAACTCCTTGAATAAAATTATTAATTAAAGATCTCCACAATCCCCAAAAAGGAAAAATACTTTTTTGTTCTCTTTCTGGTTTTATCCAAAAAAATCCATCATTAATATTTATTTTAAAATTATCAGGAATTTTTTTTGATATTTTTCCTTTTGGACCTGAAAATATAATTTCATTATTATCTTTAATTTCTATCTGAACATTTTCTGGAATTTTAATTGGTTTTTTACCTAATCTGCTCATATTTTTAAATTTACCAAATTTCGGCTATTAATTCACCACCTGTTTTTAATTTTTTAGCTTCTTTATCTGTTAAAATACCTTTTGAAGTAGAAAGTATTGCTATACCAAAACCAGATTTTACTGTTTTAATATCTTTAGCTTTAATATAAATTCTTTTTCCTGGTTTTGAAATTCTTTTAATTCCAGAAATCGTTCCTTTACCTTCATTTGTATATTTTAAATATATTCTTAAAGATTTTTTATCTTGAATTTTTCTTACTTTAAAATCTAAAATAAAACCATTTTCTCGCATTTTTTCCAAAATAGCCTCCTTTAATTTTGAATAAGGAACAACTGTTGAAATTTTATGTACAGCCTGAGCGTTTTTTATTCTATTAAATAAATCTGTAATTACATCCATAAATTTATTTAAATTACCAAGAAGATTTTTTAACGCCTGGAATTTCACCCTTAGATGCTAACTCTCTAAAACAAATTCTGCATAAACCAAAATCTCTTATATAACCTCTTTTTCTACCACATCTTATACATCTATTTTCTTTTCTTGTTTTATATTTTGGTTTTTTTAATGCTTTTACAATTTTTGCTTTTGTTGGCATATATAATTTAATAATTATTATTTTTATTATTATTTTTGAAAAGGAAAACCAAATAATTTTAATAATTCAATCGCTTCTTCTCTTTTTTTAGCTTTTAATGCAATTGTTACTTCAAATCCCAAATTAAATTTTTCCTTTTCTAAAGAAATTTCGGGAGCAATTGAAAATTCTTTAAAACCAATTGTTAAATTTCCCGATTTATCGACATTTTTTAAGGGAATACCCCTAAAATCTCTTGTTCTAGGTAAATAAAGTAATATTAATTTTTCTAAAAAATCATACATTCTATCTCTTCTTAAGATTACCTTAGCACCTATTTCCATTCCTTGTCTTAATTTAAAAGAAGAAATTGATTTTCTTGCTTTAGTTAAAATTGGTTTTTGACCTGAAATTAAAGAAAGAGCATTAACAACGGCGCTTTCAATTGTTTTTCTTTCTTGAGATGTTTTATCAACTACTTGTTTACCAAAACCACAATTTAAAATAATTTTTTCTATTTTTGGAACTTCAAATTTATTCTTAAAAGAAAATTTTTTCATCATTGCTGGAATTATTTCTTTTTGATATTTTTCTTTAAATCTTGTCATAAATTAAAATTAAAATATATTATTACATTTTTTACAATATCTAAATTTTTTACCATCTATAATTTTAAAACCTACTCTTGTTGGTTTTCCACATTTAAAACAAATTAGTTTTACTTTTGATATAAAAATTGGTCTTGAAACGTCTACAATTTTACCTTTTTCTCCTTCTCTTTTTGGTTTTACAAATTTTTTTACAATATTTATTCCCTCTACTAAAATTTTCATTTTCTTTGGAAAAGTTCTCAAAACTGTTCTTATTTTACCCTTATCTTTTCCTTTTATAACTAAAACTTTATCATTTTTTTTAATTTTCATCATTGCCATAATTTTATATTATTTCTTTTGCTAAAGCAGCAACTGAATCGAATCCTTTTTCTTTTACTTCCATTGCTACTGGACCAAAAATTCTATTTCCTTTTGGATTTTTTCCATCTAAAATAACACAAGCGTTATCATCAAATCTTACATAAGTTCCATCTTTTCTTCTAATTGGTTGTCTTTGTCTTATAATTAAAGCTCTTACTTTTTGATGTTCTTTAACTAATTTTCTTGGTTCTGCTTTCTTAACACTTCCTACAATTATATCTCCAACCTTGGCATATCTTTTTTTTGTTCCTCCTAAAAGATTAAAACACTGGACTATTTTTGCTCCTGTATTATCTGCTACTATTAACATTGTTCTTGGTTGAATCATAGCTTTTTATTTTAAATTTTTTTAATAACTCGCCATCTCTTTTCTTTTGAAATGGGACGGCATTCTTCTATTATAACTTTATCACCAATTTGGAAATCTTGATTTTCAACATGAGCTTTATATCTTTTATGAATTTTATATCTTTTTTTATAAATAGGATGTACCTTCAATTTTTCAACTTCTACTACTACCGTTTTTTGCATTTTATTAGATATAACTTCTCCTGTTAATTTTCTTTTTGGCATAAAATTTAATATTTTAAATTAAATTTATTTTTTAAAACTGTTTTAATTCTTGCTATCTCTTTTTTTAATTTTAAAATTTCTTTTGTATTTTTTATTTTTCCTAATTTTAAATTAAAAATTAAATTAGCTAATTTTGTTTTTTGTTCTTTTAATAAATTAATTAATTCCTCTTCTGACATTTGTAAAAAATGATTAATTTGTTCTTTTTTTTTCATATCTATAAAAATCTTATTTTTTAACAAATTCAGTTTTAATAGGAAGTTTATCGCTCGCTTCTCTAAAAGCCTTTCTTGCAACATCTTCTTCTATTCCGTCTAATTCAAACAAAATTCTACCTTTTTTAACTGGAAATACATATCCCACTACATCACCTTTACCTCCACCCATCGAAAATTCTACTCCTTTTGAAGTAATTGGTTTTTGAGGAAAAATTCTTATCCAAAGTTTACCTTTCTTTTTTAAATATCTTAAAATTGCTCTTCTTGCTGCCTCGATTTGTTTATTTTTTACCCATTTTGTTTGTAAAGCTTTTAAACCAAAAGAACCATGAGTTAAATTAACACCTCTTGTTTCTACTCCTTTAAATCTTCTTCTTCCTTTTTGGAATTTTCTATATTTTGTTTTAGATGGTTCTAACATATTTTTTATATTTAATCAAATTTTTCTCCTTTATAAATCCACACCTTTACTCCAATCACACCATAGGTACAATAAGCTTGAGCAAAACCATAATCTATATCACTTCGATAATTTTGTCTGGGCAGCCTCCCTGCTTCAATATGTTCTGATCTAGCAATTGTAACCCCATTTAATCTTCCTGATACTAAAATTTTTGCTCCTTTTACTTCTTTATTTAATAAAATTTTAGCTAATGCCATCTTCATCGCTCTTCTATAGGGTATTCTTTTTTCAAGCTGTAAAGCAATCCATTGAGCTACTATTTGAGCAGATGTCCATGGATTTTTCACTTCTACAATTTCAATTTTAATTACTTTATCTAATTGATTATTGTTTATTTTTTTAAGTTTTTCTCTTATTTCTTTTTCTAAAAATTCCACCCCCTTACCGCCTTTTCCAATTATAAAACCAGGTCTTGATGTTTTAATGATTATTTTAATAGTATTTAAACTTCTTTCTATTTCTATTGCCTCAATACCCGCATTCAAAAATTTTTTTGTCAAATATTCTCTTAAAAATAAATCTTCTTTTAAAAAATTAGGAAATTTTTTTTCATAAAAACCTCGACTTTTCCAATCCTCCATTTTCTTTATTTTTAATATTTTTATATTTGTTTTTCTTGACATAATTATTTATTTTTTTCATCTAAAATAATAGTTATATGACTAGTTTTCTTTTGAATTTCTACTCCCCTACCTCTTGAAACTGGCCTATATCTTTTTAATTTTGGACCTTCATTTACAAAAATTTTTTTAATATATAAATTATTTTCATTTAAACCAAAATTATTTTTTGCATTTGAAATTGCTGAATTTAAAAGTTTTTTTACGGGTAATGCCACTCTTTTAGTAGTAAAATTTAAAATATTTCTTGCTTCTTTTACATTTTTTCCCCTAATTAAATCTACTACTAATCTTACTTTTCTTGGGGCAATTCTTAAATAATTTAATTTTGCTTTTACTTCCATATCTTAAAATCAATTTATTATTATTTACCCTCTTGAGTCTTTGCTTCTAATTCTCTTTGCATTTTACCACCGTGCCTCTGAAATTTAGTAGTTGGCGCAAATTCTCCAAGTTTATGACCAACCATATCTTCGGTAACCTGAACTGGAATAAATTCTTTTCCATTATGAACACCAAAAATATAACCTACCATTTCCGGTACAATAGTACAAGATCTTGACCATGTTTTAATAATAATTTTATCTTCTTTTCTAATATTTTTAATTTTTTCTAATAACTTTCTATCTACAAAAGGGCCTTTTTTTAAACTTCTTGCCATAATTTTATTTTATTTATTTTTTATTTTCTTTTCTACTTTTTAAAATAAGTTTATCTGTCCATTTTTTCTTTCTTGTTTTAGATATAAAAGCAGGTTTACCCCATGGAGTTTTAGGGTGTTTTAAACCAATTCCCGTTCTTCCTTCTCCACCACCATGAGGATGGTCAACTGGATTCATAGCCGATCCTCTTACAGCTGGTCTTTTACCTTTTTTTCTAGAAATACCAGCTTTACCAATTTTTCTAAATCTATTTTCAGGATTAGAAACTACACCAATCGATGCAAAGCATTCATTATTAATTTTTCTAATCTCGCCAGAAGGCATCTTTAAAATAGTATATTTTCCATCTTGCCCCATACAGGTAGCACTAGTACCCGCTGATCTTACTATTTTTCCTCCTTTTAATGGCATCAACTCTATATTATAAACCTGAACACCAGTAGGAATATTTTTTAATTTTAAACGATTACCTATTTTGATAGGAGCTTCTTGCTGACATAAAATTTCATCACCTACTTTTAAATTATGTGGTGCTAAAATATAAGCTTTTTCTTTATTTTCATATTCAACTAAAGCAATAAATGCTGTTCTATTCGGGTCGTATTCTAAAGCAATAACCTTTCCTTTCAAACCAATATGATTTTCTCCGAAATCTATAATTCGGTACATTCTTTTTACTCTTCCACCTTTATGTCTAACAGAAATTCTTCCTTTATTATCTCTTCCCGCTTTTTCTTTAATTGACACCAATAAACTTTTTTCTGGTTCCTTTTTTGTCAACATTGAAAAATCTAATTTTGTCATTTTTCGTTGACCCGGTGTTACTGGTTTTTTAAATATTGGCATATATTTTAAATTCCGAATTCAATTTTATATCCCTTTTGCAATGTTATAATCGCTTTTTTAATGCCCCCAACCTTACTTTCTTTTCTTTGTAATCTTTTTATTTTTGGAGGTAAATTTACTATTTTCATCCTTTTTACTTTTACGTTATATTTTCTCTCAACCATTTTTTTAATTTCTATTTTATTTGCCCTTTTATCTACCTCAAAAACATACTGATTCTGATCTCCATTTTTTATTGCTTTTTCTGTAAGATGCGGGGTTAATTTTATATCTCTTTCCATAAAATTATTTCAAAAAATTATCTAAAATATCGTTTAATGTTTTTTCATCAATTAAAATATATTTTGAATTTAATAAATATAAAGCATTAATTTTATTTACTGGCAAAATTTTCACTTTTTCTAAATTTCTAAAAAACTTTGCTTTTTCTAAATCGTTCTTCCCTAATAAAACTAAGATTGATTCTTTTATTTTATCTTTTTTTGTTGTTTTAATTCCCAAATTTTTAAAAAGTGTTAACGCTTCTTTTGCTTTATTTATATTAAAATTATCAATTACCAATAAAAAATTATTTTTTATTTTTTGAGCTAATACCATTAATAATGCTTTTCTTTTTATTTTTTTAGGAAGCTCTCTTTGAAATATTTTTTCTTTTCTTGGACCAAAAGTTACTCCGCCTCCTTTCCATAATGGAGATCTTATTGAGCCATGTCTTGCTCTCCCTGTGCCTTTTTGAGCCCAAGGTTTTCTACCTCCTCCCGAAACTTCACTTCTATCTTTGGTATGAGCATAAGACAATCTTTTGTTTTGTAATAAAATATAAACAACTTGATAAACTAAATCTTTATTAAATTTTAAATTTAAAGTATTTGGAAGTTCTACTTCTTTTATTTTATTTCCTTGTTGATTTTTAATTTCTATTTTCATATTCCTTGAATTTCTAAAAGAGTTCCTTTTCTGCCAGCTACCGCCCCTTTTATAGCTAAAATATTATTTTTATGATCTATTTTTACAATCTCTAAATTTTTTATAGTTATTCTTTCTCCCCCCATTCTTCCTGGCATTTTTTTTCCTTTAATAACTCTTTCTGGAAATGAAGAACCAACAGACCCTAACGTCCTATGTTCATGTTTTACACCATGAGTTGAATTTCTTCCTGAAAAACCCCATCTTTTAACCACTCCTTGAAAACCTTTGCCTTTTGAAATTCCAGAAACCTTTATCTTATCTCCTTCTTTAAAAATAGATACATCAATAACCTGACCTACCTGATAATTAGAAATATCATTTTTAATTTCTTTTAAATATCTAAATGGTTTATCTTTTTGAGGTTTTTTAACTTTTCTTTCGGGTAATTCTTCATATCCTATCTGAACTGCTTCATAGCCAGATTTTTCTTTTTTAATAATCTGGGTTACCTTACATGGACCTGCCTCAACAAAGGTAACCGGTATTACCTTACCTTCTTTATCAAATATCTGACCCATTTTTATTTTTTTTCCAAGTATAAATTTCATTTTTTTTCTTTTAAAATACCAGGCGCAGTGCCTGGTTTTAAAAAAAGCGGTCTGTTTTAAAAATAAAATTATATAAAAAATATTATCATTATCGTTATAAAAATTACACTTATTAAAATTTTTACACTACTTTTATCTCTATTTCTACACTTGTTGGCAAATTTAAATCTTTTAACGATTCTATTAGTTTAAGTGTAGGATCTAAAATTTCAATCAATCTTTTATGAATTCTTATTTCAAATTGCTCCCTTGAATCTTTATGAACAAAAGTTGATCTATTTACCGTATATTTTTTAATTTCTGTAGGTAAAGGAATAGGACCTCTCACTTTGACATCATATTTTAAAACAAAATCAATAATAGCTGCGCAACTCGTATCAACTACTTTGCTATCATATGATTTTAATTTTATTCTTAATTTTGAAACTTCTGTTTTTTCTTCTTTTTCTGCTTTTCTTTTCTTTACGTTTACAGTTTCCATATTTAATTTATTTTATTACTTTATAATTTTTGAAACAATTCCAGCTCCTACTGTTTTTCCTCCCTCTCTAATTGCAAATTTCTGTTTTTCCTCTAAAGCAACTGGAGAAATTAATTTAATAATAAATTTAACATTATCTCCTGGCATTACCATTTCCACTCCTTCTGGTAATGTCACTTCTCCTGTAACATCACATGTTCTTATATAAAACTGGGGTTTATAACCTGAGAAAAATGGTGTATGTCTTCCTCCTTCTTCTTTAGATAAAATATAAACTTCTGCTTCAAACTCTGTATGGGGAACTATCGTACCTGGCTTTGCTAAAACTTGTCCTCTTTCTACATCTTCCTTTTTTAATCCTCTTAATAATATCCCAACATTATCTCCCGCTCTACCTTCCTCTAAAGTTTTATTAAACATTTCAATACTTACTGCTGTAGTTTTTATTGTTGGTCTTAAACCAACTATTTCAATTTCATCACCAGGCTTTATAATCCCCCTTTCAATTCTTCCTGTTGCTACTGTTCCTCGACCAGCAATAGAAAAAACATCCTCTACTGCCATTAAAAATGATTTATCTATCTCTCTTTCTGGCTCTTTAAAATATTCATCTACAGCTTGCAATAGTTCTGCAATTGGTTTAAATGCTTCATCATCAACAGAAGAAGCTTCATTTGCTTTTAGAGCAGAACCTTTAATAACTGGAACTTCGTCGCCTGGAAATCCATATTTTTTAAGTAATTCTCTTACTTCAGACTCAACTAAATCAATCATTTCGGGATCAGAAACTTGATCAATTTTATTTAAAAACACAATTATTGTTGGTAATCCTACTTGTCTTGCTAAAAGAATATGTTCTCTTGTTTGAGGCATTGGGCCGTCAGTAGCTGCTACCACTAAAATACCACCATCCATTTGAGCTGCTCCAGTTATCATGTTTTTAATATAATCTGCATGGCCCGGACAATCGATGATAGCGTAATGCCTTTTTTCTGTTTCAAATTCATTATGAGAAATATTTATAGTTATTCCTCTTGCTTTTTCTTCAGGGGCGGAATCTATTTCCTCTACTCCTTTATTTGAAGAATACCAACCCCTTAAATGAGTATATTTTAAAATTGCTGCGGTCAATGTAGTTTTACCGTGGTCTACATGACCTATTGTACCAATATTCAAATGTGGTTTTGTTCTTATAAATTTATTTTCTGCCATATTTTTATTTTTAATTAAAATTATAATGCGACATTTTTATTTAATTCTTATTATATAAACTTTTAAAAATTTTTCAACCCTTTTTATTATATTGGTAAATCATCTATTGTTAAAGTATCTTCTTCATTTAAATTTGAATCTTCATTTTCTTTTTTATTTTCTTTTTCTATTTTTGTTTTTATTTTCTTTTCGTAATCTTCATAACTTATAATAACAAAAACTGGTTTTCCATTTTCAAAAAAAATATATCTTTCTCCTTCTTCGGGTATAAATTTTTTAAGAAAATTATCTAACATATTTTTATTTTCTTTTTCCTTCTATTATTTCATTTGCAATATTATCGGGGACCTTTTCATAATGATCAAATTCCATTGTAAATGTTCCTCGGCCTTGCGTCAAGGATCTTAAAGAAGTTGCATAACCAAACATTTCTGCTAAAGGAACTTTTGCTCTTATTACTTTCAATTCCTCTCTATCAAATGTTTCTTCTATTTTTCCTCTCCTTCTATTTAAATCAGCAATCATATCACCAAAAAATTCTTGAGGAAAAATAGTTTCAAGTTTCATAATTGGTTCCAATAAATATGGTTTTGCCTTTTTTGCTGCTTCTTGAAAACCTTGAATTGCCGCAATTTGAAATGCCATTTCAGAAGAATCAACTTCATGATAAGAACCATCAAATAGTATTACTTTTACATCAACAACCGGATAACCAGCAATTACTCCTTTTTGAATTGCTTCTTTTACACCTTTTTCAATAGCGGGAATAAATTCTTGAGGAATAATTCCTCCTTTAATTTGATTTACAAATTCAAAACCCTCTCCCCTTTCTTTTGGTTCTACTCTTAAAATAACATGACCGTATTGTCCTCTACCACCGGATTGATGAATATACTTTCCTTCTGCTTCAGCAGATTGAGAAACTGTTTCTTTATAAGCTACTTGAGGTTTTCCTACATTAACATCAACCTTAAATTCTCTTTTTAATCTATCTACAATAATTTCAAGATGTAATTCTCCCATTCCCAATATAATTGTTTCGTTTGTTTCTAAATCTTCTTTAATTTTGAAAGTTGGATCTTCTATTGACAGTTTTTTCAAAGCAAGAGATAAATTTTCTTGTTCAATTTTAGATTTTGGTTCAATTCTCATTGAAATAACAGGCTCTGGGAATACCATACTTTCTAAAATAATTGGAGCCGATTCATCACATAAAGTATGACCTGTAATAGTATTTTTTAATCCAACGGTAGCTGCGATATCTCCAGCAAAAACTTCATCTATTTCCATTCTTTCATTAGCATGCATTCTTAAAATTCTACCTATTCTTTCTTTTTCACCAGTAATTGGATTTAATAGATAATTTCCCTTTTTAAAAGTTCCTGAATAAACTCTAAAATAATTTAATGTTCCAACATAAGGATCGGCTGCTACTTTAAAAACTAAAACTGAAAATGGAGCATCATCTTTTGGTTCTCTAAAAATTTCTTGACCAGTTTTAGGATCTATACCTTTTACTGGTGGCAAATCTACAGGACTAGGTAAATAATAACAAACACCATCTAATAAAGGTTGAACTCCTTTATTCTTTAAAGAGCTTCCGCAAAAAACAGGTATTAATTTATAATCCAAAACAGCTTTTCTTAAAACTTTAATTATTTCTTCTGGTAAAATATTTTCTCCTCCTAAATATTTTTCTAAAAGATGTTCATCTTCTGCCGCTATTTTTTCTAACATTTTTATACGCCATTCTTGGGTTTTTTCTTTTAAATTATCGGGAATTTCTTTTTCTACTACATTTTCTCCAAAAGAACCTTCAAAATATAGGGCTTTTTCAAAAATTAAATCAATTACACCTTCGAAAGTTTCTGCTTCGCCAATCGGAATTTGAACAGCGATTGCATTTTTTGTTAATTTTTTATGAATACTTTCTAAAGATTTTTCAAAAGAAGCGCCCATTCTGTCCATTTTGTTAATAAAGCAAATTCTCGGCACAGAAAAATTGTCTGCTTGTCTCCAAACTGTTTCAGATTGAGCTTCTACTCCTGCTACACCATCAAAAACAACTACAGCTCCATCTAAAACTCTTAAAGATCTTTGAACTTCTGCTGTAAAATCAATATGACCTGGGGTGTCAATAATATTAATTTTATATTTGTTAGTTTTTTCTTTTTGTAAATATTGTTTTGGAGACCAGTAACAAGTAGTTGATGCTGAAGTAATAGTAATTCCCCTTTCTTTTTCTTGTGCCATCCAATCCATTATTGTTGTTCCTTCATCTATATCGCCTATTTTATGAGAAATACCTGTATAAAATAAAATTCTTTCTGTTGTCGTTGTTTTACCAGCATCAATATGAGCGATGATTCCGATATTTCTTGTTTTTTCAATTGGATATTGTCTTGGCATAAATTTATTTGATTAATTTTATTCAATTGATTTATTTTTATTTAATATTAATTTGATAAAAAATTTAGAAATTTAGAAAAATAATTTTAAAAATATGGAGAAAGTTTTTTATTTTGCTAAATAAGCAAATGCTTTATTTGCTTGAGCCATTTTATGAACATTAATTTTCTTTCTTACTGCTTCCCCTTCTCCTTTTGAAGCTAAAATAATTTCTTCAACTAATTTTTTTTCCATAGGTTTTCCCTTTTTTGATTTTGCTGCTTGAATTAACCATCTTATAGCTAAAGATAAACCTCTTCTTGGTGAAACTTCTTTTGGTACTTGATAAGTAGCCCCGCCTACTCTTTGTGGTCTTACTTCTACTTCCGGAGTCACTTCTTTAATTGCTGCATGAAAAACCTTTAATGGATCTTGTTTTGTTTCTTTTTCAATTATATCAAAAGAACCATAAACTATTTTTCTTGCTAATTCTTTTTTTCCATTTCTCATTAAACAATTTATAAATTTTTGCACAACCTCATCCTGATAAATAAAATCTGGTTCTATTCTTATTTTTTTAAATTTTTTTGCCATAAGATGAAATTATTTATTTTGATTTTTTAGCACCATATTTTGATCTTCCTCTTTTTCTACCATCTACTCCTGCCGCATCTAAAACACCTCTTATAATATGATAATTTATTCCAGGCAAATCTTTTACTCTTCCTCCCTTTACTAAGACTATTGAGTGTTCTTGTAAATTATGACCTTCACCTGGAATATAAGCTGTAATCTCAGCGCCGTTACTTAATCTTACCCTTGCTACTTTCCTTAAAGCAGAATTTGGTTTTTTGGGTGTGGTTGTAAAAACTTTTAAACAAATTCCTCTTTTAAAAGGGGAAGGATACTTTATTGGTTTATTTTTAAGTACATTAAAACCATAACCAAGAACTTTTGATCTTGTTTTCTTTTTAATTTTTTCTCTTCCCTTTTTAACAAGTTGATTTATTGTTGGCATAATTTTTTAAAAATAAATAAAAAAAATATTTATAATACATTTATTTTTATCAAATTGTTATTAAAATGTCAATAAAAATTTATAATAATGAAGTTCCAGTAATTAATTTAAAAATAAAATTTATCAAAGGTCCTAAAAATGAAACGCCAAATAATAAAAATAAAAATAAAATAATAAATTGATAGCGAATAAAAAATATTTTTACATTATTATATTTTGAAGGCAAAATAGCAAATAAAATATGTGAACCATCTAACGGAAAAATTGGTACAAGATTAAATATAGCTAATAATAAATTAATCCAACAAATTTCAGAAAAAATTAAAGATAAATTTTGAAAAAATAAACTAGATTGAAAAGAAATTAACCTTAATAAAGTTCCGAATATTAAAGCAACCAAAAAATTAGCCAAAGGACCAGCTAATGCAACTTTTGCCATTCCATATTTTTTATCTCTCAAATTAAAATAATTTACTGGAACTGGCTTTGCCCAACCAAAAATTACTGAAGAATGCATTAAAATTAAAAATAGAGGTAATAAAAAAGAACCTACTGGATCTAAATGTAATAAAGGATTTAATGATAATCTACCAGATAATTTTGCTGTGGGATCTCCTAAAAAATCTGCCATTAATCCATGAGAAATTTCATGTAAAATTGTTGAATAAAGAAAAATAAAAAGTATTATTAAAAATAAAATTGCTTCCATTGATTTTTTTTTATTTTATATTAAAATGTTAAAACATTATAACAAAAATTTAAAAATATGGCAAAAATATGTCCAATTTGTGGAAAGAAACCCAAAACCTCTTGGAAAATAAAAAAACTTAGAGGAAAATTTAATCCAACTACAAAAGTAAGAAAAATACCAAACTTACAATGGGTTTTTGTACCTGAAGATGTAAAAAATAAAAAATTCAAACCGTTTGCAGGAAAAAGAATTTTAACTTGCGCTAAATGTATTAAAACATTAACAAAGAGAAATTAATTCTTATTTTTATTCGGGGTGTAGTATAACGGTTATTATACACCCTTGGGGTGGGTGCGATCCGGGTTCAATTCCCGGCACCCCGACCTGATTTTGGCTAAAAGATCTTGACCCTTTATATCTTCTAATTATAATTTTAGTAGTTTGTTAGGTTAACGTCAAATAATTCAATCTAATATAACTTATTCAAATTCTACCAAATGGTTACAATAAACAATATTAAAAAAATCCTTATTGTTTTCTTATTTGGATTAAAATATAATTTGTATAATATAACCTGCATATTGTATCAAAATAATTTTTTGATAAAATAAATAAAAATCGAAAAATATTTTCAAAGAAAGGAAAAAAGATGCTAGAAGAGAAGGTTTCAAATTACCTAAAAAATTTAGCCAAAAAAAGTTCGGCCATTCATTCGCAATTTTATTTCTCAAAACGAGAATTTAATTTTAAAAAGGAAAAAACAGGTCGGTTGATCCTTTATTAGAAGAAAAATACACAAAAGTACGCGGCTTGATTTATAAATATCGTGGCCGCGTTTTAATTTTATTAACACTTTCTTGCGCTTCTTATTGTAGATTTTGTACTCGTCGCCGGTGTGTTTCAGATCTTGAAAAAGGGCTTTTAACAAAAAAAGATATAGATAATATGGCAAACTATATTAAAAAACATCCAGAAATTAAAGAAATAATCTTATCTGGTGGCGATCCTTTAACTGTGCCCGAATTATTAAAATATGCCTTAAAAGTTTTTTCAGCTTTACCTCAAGTAAAAATTATTCGTATTGGTACCCGCGCGCAAGTTTCTAACCCAAAATTAGTCAGTGACTCTTTAGTTAAAATAATCAAAAAAATTACTCAGCCGATTTATGTTGGAATTCATTTTGAACATCCGGATGAATTAACTAAAAAAAGTATTGAAGCCTGTAATAAGTTAAGAAAAGCAGGCGCGATTTTATATAGCCAAAGTGTCTTTCTAAAAGGTATTAATGATTCTTATAAAATCTTATATGAGTTATTTTCAAGATTAATTGAAATCGGAATTAGACCTTATTATCTTTATCGCTGTGATCCAGTAAAAGGTATTGAACATTTTAGGATACCGTTTAAAAAAGAAATTAAAATTGCAACAAAATTAAGAAAAAATTTATCAGGTTTAGCTTGGCCAACTTATGTGATTGACACACCCAATGGAAACGGCAAAATTCCTGTGCCTTTAGAATTTTGGCAATTTAATAAAAAAGAATTTAAAGATTTCTCAGGCAAAAAACATAAAGTTATCTAATTTTAAATTACCCCCTCTTGGCAAAAAAAAGATCAAATGATATATTATTAGTAGTCTCTTAAATTTATTTTCCTGGGAGGAAGGAGCGAACTCCCCTCCTTCTTCCCACGAACAAAAAATGTTTCTGGCTTTTTTTATTTAAAATCTTGCATTTTATTCATTAAAGAGAGTTGCATTTTTTTAATAGCTTCATTTATACAATCTTTTAAATTTTTTTCTATTTCTTGTTTAGTTAAATTTTCTGATATTTTTATTTCTTCTATTTCTAATTTTCCATTAATTAAAATCTCTATTTCATTTTTTGTAATTAAAATTTTTTCTTTTGAAATTATATCTGCTATTTTTTTTAATTCTCCTAATTTTTTTAAATTTTCAAACATATTAGTTATTTAATAAAATTTCTGCCTCTTTTTTTATTTTAAATAATTTACTCTTTGAAATATTTACTCTTTTTTGCAATTTTTCTGGTTCTATTTTTAAAATATTCCTTACTAAAACTATACCATTTGATATAAAAATATTAGCAAAATTTATATCCACACTAGGTAAAATTGTAATCGGATAAAATTTATTTTCTTCTATTATTTTTTCTAATCCTCTATTTTGAGGATATTTCCATCCTAATAATTCTACTCCCACACAATTTGAATATTTTATCGTCTCCAAAGTAAATTTAGTATTGGTTACCAAAATACTTTTATAATTTAAATTTGAATTTAAAGTTTTTCCATTTTTAATATCTAAAAACCTTGCAAAGTTTGCTAAAGCAATTTGGAGATCTACCCTTCCTCCTGGTAAATTATGATATTTACATTCTCCAATATAAAGTATATTGCCTTTTTCTGCTAAAAAATCTATCTCATATTTCACACATAAACCTAAAATATATTGATTTATTTTTACTTTATAGCCCAAAGATTTAAAAATTTCCGCTATATATTTTTCAAAAGAAAAACCAGTTGGTCCTAACCTTTGAATTGCTTTTTTTAAATTAAATCTAATAGCAGATTGAGGAGATTTTGTTAATAATAATTCATAAATTCTATCAAAAATTTGAGAAGTTGAAATTCCGTCATAAATTTCTTTTTCTATTATTTTTGCGATTTCAAACGCTAATTCTTTTGAAGCGCCAGCGTTTTGTGCAGATTTATAAACCTTTCTTAAAGAAAAAGGTTCTCTTTCTCCTCTTAAATTAACAACATATATCATATTTATAAACTATAATTTTTAGAAGGATAGATTTTATTTTTTAAAAAAATATTTACTCTATACAACAATCAATTATTTTTTGAACTAAATCTCCTAACTTTCCTATTAAGCCCTTTTTTTCTTTTTTGGATAAAGAATTATTTTCTTTTTTATTTTCTCCGCTTTCTTTATCTTTATTATTTATATTTTCTTTAATATCGTGTTTATTTAAAGCTTCTTCTGGAATTGCTTTAATATTGTCAATATTAACTATTCCCAAATTTATACCCCAAAAAAGTGAATATAAATAATAAGATTTTTCAAAAAATTCATATGCTTGTTCTTTTTGTCCTTCAGACAATTTTTTTGTTCCAACTTCTTCTAATCTCATTGAGGCCGCTAATAAGTGTTTTAATATACAATGTTCTTCATATTTTGAATTTCTTTCTATTTTTTTCATTAATTCTATTCTTACTTTTCTTATCTCATTCAAAAGATCATAATACTTTTTATCATTGCTTTTTGCTCCAGAAAAGAAAAAATGTTCTTCAATAGAAATTAAATTCATTAAAGCCAAAGTTAAATCTTCGTCTGCAGATAAATCAAATTTTTCTCTTTTTTTTGATTCTTGAACCTTTTTTATAAATTCTTCTATTTCTTTTTCATTAAAATTTTCCATAGTTTATTTTGTTAAAAAATAAAAAATTATACTGAATAAAATTAAAGGTAAAATCGGCATTACGACCTTTTGAAAAGGAAAAAAAATATGACCTTTATTTTTTTCTTTTAAATAATAGTAAAATTCTGCGCCCCACCAAAAAGAAATACTTCCAACTAAAATACCCAAAAAAAGTTTGTCAAAATGAATTCCACAAAAACAAACTAAACTATTTGCCCCTTTACCTAAAAAACCCATAAAATGTAGGGGTAAAATTAAAAATAAATAATATAAAAAAGTGGTTATTAAATTTCTTGCTTTAAATTTAATATTTTTTTTATTTAATAAATCTATTGTCCAAAAAATTAAAGAAACAGTTAAACCCCCTAACCATAAACCAGAAATTGTATCGTCAATACCTAACCAACGAGATAAACTTAATCCTACTCCTACAGCCACTGTACAAACAGGACACACAGCAAGAATAATTTTATATCTAAAAAATATTAAAAAAGAAATTAAAAAAAATAAAATATTTTTTTTATTCATAGATTAAACTTTTCCTTTAAAAAATTTATAATTTCCCTATCTCCAATATAACAATTTTTACCATCCCATAAAAATGGAACGCCAATTGAAGAGGTAATACCGCAATTTTTAGCTTTTTCAATAAGTTCTTCTTGATTCTTTTTATGTAAATATACTTCTTTTTTTTCAAGAGGAATTTTATTATTAAATTTATTTTCTTTTAAAAATTCATCAACTTTTGCGCAATGAGGACAGCCAATACTATAATATAATATTAAAGAATTTTCAAAATTTAAAAATTTTTCTTTTTTTTGTTTAATTAAAATAAATACAGAAAAAAATGCTACAAAAATAAATAAAATTGTTAAAAATAAAAGTTTTTTTGTTTTTATTTCCATAAACTAAAATGTTTATAAATTAAAATATTATAATATAATGTTTTATATTTTGCAATAAAATTATTCCTCCGCCTAAAACTTCTTCGCTTTTATAAAAAACAACCGATTGGCCAGGAATAATTGCCCGCTGAGGTTTATCAAAAATAATTTTATAGCGATCATTAGATAATTTATAAATTGTAGCCAAACTTGGTCGATGACGATAGTGAATTTTAGCTTTAATTTTAAAAGGAAGTTTTGGCACTTTACCTAAAATCCAATTTACATTTGTACAAAGTAATTCTTTTTTATATAAATCTTTTTCGTTTTTAGTTAAAATTAAAAGATTCTTTTTTAAATTTTTATCTAAAACATAATAAGGTCCGCCGGGAAGTCCTATTTTCTTTCTTTGACCTATAGTATAAAAATGTAAACCCCGATGTTCACCAATTATTTTACCTTCTGTATCAACGATTTTTCCTGGTTTTTCCTTTAAATATTTTCTTAAAAAATCTTCAGTTTTTGTTTGAACAAAACAAAGCTCAACTGATTTTTTAGCTTTTAAAACCGGTAATTTAAATTTTTTTGCTAATTTTTCAACCTCTTTTCTGGTATAATCTCCTATTGGAAATAAAATTTTACTTAACTGTTCTTGGTTTAACATCCATAAAAAATAAGACTGATCTTTCTCTTTGTCTTTCGCCCTCAATAATTTATAAGTTGTAAGTTGTAAGTTGTAAGTTGCCCGCCCGCCAGCGAGTTCGCTCGCAGGCGAAGTCGGCCGGGTAAGTTCGCTTTTCCGGGCATAGTGTCCGGTAGCTATATAATCTGCATCTAAAGAAAGGGCTTTTTCTAAAAATAATCCAAACTTTATTTGTTTGTTACACAAAACACAAGGGTTTGGAGTTATTCCTTTTTTATAGCCATTTAAAAAATAATCAACAATTCTTTCTTTAAATTCTTTTTCAAAATTAAAAACATAAAAGGGAATTTTCAAAATTTTTGCTACTTTTCTGGCTCTAACTTCTGCTTCTGGAGAACAACACCTATTCCATCCGCCGGTTAATCTCCTGTTGTCTGGCGCTTTCCAGAATTTCATAAAAACTCCAATAACATCAAAACCAGCTCTTTTTAATAGAGCCGCCGCTACCGAAGAATCCAGCCCCCCTGACATCGCAACAACAACTTTTTTTCTCATATTTTTATTCTAAAATTTCTTTTCCGAATTTTTAAAAATTTTTATATCTTTTTTCTAATTCTTCTTTCGTTTTAATAATCCTTTGATGTTCTTTTTCTAAATCTTCTGGAATTTTAATTTTGTTTTTTAAATAATAATCATATATTGCTTCTTTTAAGGCATCAATTGCTAAAAGAGAACAATGGATTTTAAAAGGAGGAAAAGGTTTTCCTAATTTTTTTATCAAATCTTCTTTTTTAATTTTTAAAGCATATTCTAATTTTTTTCCTTTTATCATTGTTGTTAATAAACTACTATTGGCTATGGCTACAGTACATCCCAATGTTTCAAATTTAACATCTTCAATAACTTTTTCACCTTTTTTATTTTCTTTAATCTTTAAATAAAATTTCATTACATCTCCACAAACAATATTTCCCGCTTCCCCCACTCCTGAAGGGTTTTTAACCTTTCCAAAATTTTGAGGGTTTCTAAAATGTTTTAGTATTTCTTTTGAATAAAGAGGCATATAATTTATTTTATTTTTTAAAAGGCGACATTTCTCTCAATTTTTTTATTATTTGAGGTAGAACCTTTAAAACATAATCTATATCACTTTCTTTTGTCCATCTACCCAAACTTAATCTTAAAGAACCGTTGGCTTGATGAGGTTTTAATCCTATTGCCAACAAAACATGGTTGGGTTCTAATTTTGCCGAAGAACAAGCAGAACCTGTAGAAACAGCAATTCCTTTGAAATCAAGTTGCATTACAATAGATTCTCCTTCTACTCCATCAAAAGAAAAATTAATATTATTTGGCAATCTTTTTTGAGGATGACCATTTAAATGAGAACCAGGAATTTTTTCTAAAACCCCTTTTATTAATTTATCTCTTAATTTTGTCAATCTCTGGCCTTCTTTTTTCATTTCTCTTTGGCAAATTTTTACTGCCTCGGCAAAACCCAAAATTCCTGGCACATTAACAGTGGAAGATCTTAAACCACTTTCATGGCCACCACCATGTAAGAGTGGCTCAATTTTTGTTCCCTCTCTGACAAAAAGCAAAGCTACTCCTTTGGGACCGTACATTTTATGGGAACTAGCAGTTAATAAATCAATATTCATTTTATTTACATTAATAGGAATTTTGCCAAAACTTTGAGCAGCATCTGTATGAAAAAGAACTCCTTTTTCTCTACAAATTTTCCCAATTTTTTCAATTGGTTCTATTGTTCCTATTTCATTATTGGCATGCATAATAGAAACTAGAATTGTATCCTTTTTAATTGCCTTTTTAACATCCTCTGGAGAAATTAAACCGTATTTATCTACTTTTAATCTTGTAACTTCAAAACCTTGAGTTTCCAGCCATTTTGCGCTTTCTAGAATACAAGGGTGCTCAATTTGAGAAATGATAATATGCCTTTCCTTATTTTTATTGGCAAAAGCAATTCCTTTTAAAGCTAAATTATTACTTTCAGTTGCTGAACCGGTGAAAATTATTTCATTTGATTTTGCTCCCAAAAAATCTGCCACCACTTCCCTGCTCTCTTCTAAAATTCTTTTTGCTTCTTGGCCAAAAGAATGTAAAGACATAGTATTGCCAAATTTTTCTGAAAAATAAGGCAACATTACTTTTAAAACTCGCCGATCAACTGGGGTAGTAGCGGCATAATCTAAATAAATTTTTTTCATACTCTTTGTTTTTTAAATTTAATATTTTCGACTTTTTGATATTAAAAATTTTTATTAAATAAATCAGCTAATGTAATTGAATTTAAGGTAGAATTTAAAACCATTTCAATTTTTTTCCATAAATTTTTAGCTAAACATTTATTTTTTTGAGGGCAAAAAATTGCTATTTCTTTTTCATTGGCTACACACAAAACTGGAGAAATTGTACCCTCTAATATTTTAATAATTTCGCTAATTTTTATTTTTTCTGGATTCTTAATTAAAAAGTATCCTCCCCGACTACCTTTTCTTGCTCCAATTAAATTTGCCTTTTTTAATCTCAAAATAATTTTTTCTAAAAAATCAAATGGAATATTTTCATCTTCAGAAATTTCTCTCAATGAACAAGTTTTATTTTTAAAGTAGCACCTCGCTAAATAAATCATCGCTCTTAAACCATATTGGGTCTTTTTTGAAAACCTCATATTTAAATTTAGATAAATACCGACTAAAATAGTCAGTTTTAGTGTAAAAAAAAATAAAAAAAAGTCAACTATTTAAAAAGAGTTTTTTAAAAAACCCTATTTCAATTTTTACATTATCTAAAATTATTTTAAAGATTAATTTTTTGAAATTCTTTAGCAATAATATAAATTTCGCTGCTTCTCTTCCTTGTTGCTTTTGGCCTATATCTCTTTACAAAATTAAAATATCTTTTTATCTCTTTCAAAAAAGAATTTATTTTTTCACTTTCAAAAATTTTACATACAAAATTCCCTTTATCTTTTAATTTAGTTTTTGCAATTTCAAACGCTCTTTTTGCTAAAATTAAAGAATTTTCCTTATCTAAATCTAAAATACCGCTAGTTAAAGGAGCTAAATCTGATAATACTACGTTAAAATTTTCTTTTATTTTTGAAAATATTTCATCATTTAAGATATCGAACTTTATAAATTCTAAATTTTCTGGAAAAACAATTTCTAAATCATTTAAATCTATGGCTACTACCCTTCCTTTTTTACCCACTATTTTTAAAGCATATAAAGACCAAGAACCAGGGGAAGCTCCCAAATCTAAAACTTTATCCCCCTTTTTAATAATTTTATAAATTTCATTAATTTCTTTTAATTTAAAAACAGAACGGGCTGGATATCCTAATTTTCTTGCCAAATCAGTATAAATATCTTTCCATTTATTTTTATTTTTAAAATTCCTCTTCATTTAAAATTTTATAGACCTAAATCATTAGAAATTTCTTTCATCGCTTCTAAAGCTATTTCTATAAATTCTTTTAAAGTTAAACCTAAATATTCCTGACATTTTAAAATAATTTCCCTATTTGCTCCTTTGGCAAAAGATTTTTCCTTAAACCTATTTAAAACATTTTCTAAAGTTAAATCTTTAATTTTTTTAGATGGTAAAACTAAAGTAGAAGCTACAATTAAACCAGTTAAGGGATCTACGCAATATAAAGCTTTCGCCATCTTTGTTTCTGGTAAAATATTATGTATCTCATTATGGGTTAAAACTGCCTGACAAATTTCTTCTTCTAACCCTAATTTTCTTAGCATTTCAGCACCTTCTTTTGAATGAAATTCTGGAGTATCTTTTGTTATTTCATAATCTATGTCATGAAGTAAACCCACTATCTCCCATTTATTTGAATCTTCATCAAAATATTCAGCCAATTTTTTCATTACTGCCCCCACAGCTAATGAATGTTTTATTAAGTTTTCAGACTTAATATTTTCTTTTAAAAGTTTTATTGCTCTAATTCTTTCCATAGAATTTTATATTATTATTTTTTATAATTATTTTTAACACAAAAAAAATAATAAATCAAAAAGAGAAGGAATATAATTCCTTCTCTTTTTTTTGATTAATATCTTAACTTTTTATTGATTTGTGGTTGTAGCTTCTTCAATGGTTTTTCCCCCTTTTTGTTGCCTCAATTGTTCCATTAATTGATTAATTCTTTTTTGAATTTCTTCAATCTGATTTTTTAGTTGTTCTCTTAATTGCTGAGATGTTTGATGGCTTTTTTCTTTTATTTCTTTCATTTCTTTTTTAACAATTTTTAAACCTTCTTTTAAAAAACCCCTGGGATCATTTTCAAAACCAATAATTATTGATTTTGCTATTATTTTTGAATTTTCTTTATTTAAAATACCTCTTACTATAACATTTTGTCCTTCTTTCAAATCAGAAAAACTACCGGTTGATGTACCATTTATAATTTTTGTATCTTTATTTACTATTACTATTTTTTCTTCGTTATTTTCTGTTTTTAATACAAAAGAATTATCTGTTTCATCTATAGATTTTATTGTTCCTTTAAATATTTTAACATCAACTTGAAGAGAAACATCTCTTATATTTTTTGCATGAACCAAAGTAAAATCCTGATTATCTAAATATCCCCAAACATTTATAATATCTCCCAAAGAAATTTCTTCTAAGTTAGAATTTTTCCAATTATTTCTTAAAATTTTAGCATTAGATAAATCAATTTTATAATTTAAATTAAAAATAGAAACTTCCAATTGTTTTTCAGAGATGCCTTTCACAATAGCAGATTTCATTAATACTTCAGTATTAGACCTCTCTGTTTTACAAGTTCCTAATATTCTACAAATATTTAATCCAAGATTTTCTTTAATAGAAAGTTCTTGTTTTAATTGAGATGCTGGAATATTATGCAAAATAGGATCTATTAAATTACAACTTTTAACTCTTTCCCATCCCTCTGGCACATCACAAGGAGTTGGAAATTCTCTGCACTCCCCTGTTTGTAAATTTCTAGCAGGAGTTATCACTTGAATACAAATAACATTTTTATTTAACTGATCCGATGTTGTGGTTTCTTGCGCTTTTACAAAAAATACTAAAACTAAAGAAAAAATAAATGGTAAAATAAAATAAATTTTTTTCATACTTTTTTAAAATTATTTATTTTTTGACTTTTTTATTTTTAATAAATCGGCCTTTTAAACTATCTTATATATTTTATCTTTTACAAAAATATTGTCAATTAAAATAATGTTTTTAATTTTCTTTCTATTTTTATTTTTTCTAAAAAAGAAAGATTTGTTTTTGGGATTAAATTTTCAAAAAATTTAATTGTTTCATCATAGATTTTTCTATCTACTGGAAAAGGAGTAGCATCTTTTCCCCCATGAGCAAAAGAGTATCTTGCTGGATCTTCATAAGAGGGTTTTGCTCCATAAATTATTTCAGATACCAAAGCCAAAGCCCTAATAGTTTTAGGACCTACACCATCTTTTGATACTAATTTTTCATAATTTTCTGGTTTTTCTTGAGATAATTTTAAAAATATCTTTTTTAAATATTTGCTTTCAAAAAAATTTTCTAATAATACGGGATGAAATGTAAATTCAGTATCTTCTAATTTTAAAAATTTAAATTGCTGCTGTCCTAACTTTATCATTAACATTTTAGATACTACTGTTGAGTGTTTAGCTAAAATTTGTAAATCTTTTATTAAAGTAGAATAGTTTTTTACTAATTGAATAGAAATCTGCCTGTTTTTTTCACTTTCTTTTGCTGTTAAATTTAAAGTTGGCGATTTTAACTGAGTTATTATTCCAGAATGGGGTTCACAAATTAAATCTGTTATTTTTTGGGAATACCAATGATATCTTCTTGCAGTTTGATTTTTAATATTCATTCCTTGTTGAACTACTGCCCAAGAAGTTACACTATTTTTATTTTGAGAAAAGAAAAAAGTATGATGATAAATTTGATAGGAATCTTGTATTAAAGAAGAATCAACTTTTGCAGCTATTTTTGAATTATAAATTAAGTTGTCAATTGTTTCTTTTGGTAACAATAAATACTCTCCCCATTTTTGAATTTGTTCTGGGGTTTTTCGAGAAGTTTTTCCCTTACCCCCACAGATAAAAATACCAAATTCTTTTTCTCGCCCCTTAATTGCTTCTTTTAAAGCAGCAGTTAATATTGTTGTTAAACCAGAAGCATTCCAATCAAAAGCTAAAACCGTTCCCAAGGATTGAAACCAAACAGGATCTGAAATTCTTTTAATAAATTCTTCTGGACCATATTCTGAAATAATAACTCTTATAATTTCTCTTCCTAACTTTGTCATTCTTTCAAATAACCATTTAGGACATTTTCCATAATCTAAGGTAAAGGTGGCAATACCTTTTTGAATCATAATTTTCTATTTTCTTTATTTAATAAAAAATTCAAAAGAAAATCAACGTCTTTTTTTTCTAATTCCAATAAAATATCTGGACCAGCCATTATATTTACATTAACTCCTCCCTTATTTTGAAATCCAATTTGACCTGGAGATGCTGTCCAGATATTAATAGTAGCAATATTAAATAATCTTTGAAATAAATTTTGAGTTATTTTTATATTTTGAATTTTATCTCATGGAATAGAATTTTGTTTTTTAAAAATTATTCCAGATTTTATAATTATTTTTTCTTTATCAACTAAAAAAGAAAAATTTTTAGCCCAATTTTTATTAAAAAGAAAGAAAGAAAAATTAAAAACAAAATTGGAAAAAACAATCTTATAAATAAAAAATTTATTACTTTTTCTGATAGTTTATTTTCTTTTTCAATTTCAATCATCATTATTATAATATAACTTTATTTTAAGATAATCAATTAAAATTAAGATAATCAATTAAGAAGCCGGCAGACATATGCTGCCGGCTTTTTTCTCTAAATATATTTTTCCGGTGGTATTTTTTCTGCTACTTTTTCTGCTACTGCTATTATCCTGTCAATTGCTTCGAACTCATCTACAATCTCAGCTATGAATGGGAAGCTCTTTACCTTTTTTTCATCATCATCATAATAATAATTGCCACAAAATCTTCTAGCCCCTTGCTGCCATACCATTTCTATATAGACTCCATCATAGTAAAATGAAAATCCGTACTCATATGCTTCCTCTACCACATCCTTTGCCCCCTTTTTTTCTAAATAATTTATTATATCTTCTGCTTCGACGATTTTCAGATTCTTTTTCCACATTTCATACGATTTTTCCGCTTCTTCTTTTTTTATATTTTTTACCATCTCCATCAACATCATTTCACCT
>JBAMLS010000005.1:35067-60165 GCA_039793445.1 Minisyncoccales bacterium
CCGGCTAAGTGATTCTTTAATTTCTTCTACAGTTGGTTAGGCCCTTTTACAATTTGCTCCAATTTTGATACTGCTCTTTTTAGTGAGTTTAATACAGTGTTATATTCGCCATCGCTAGCGTTTTTAATTACGTAATCTAATCTCTGAATCTCAGGTGTATGTATAATATCGTAATATGGATTAAAAAGAATATTTTCATTAAGAAAAATCTTAATACCATTTACTTCCTTTGCTATATTAATTATTCTCTCTTTTTTTGTATTTTCCCATAACTCTTGTTCTTCCCATAATTCTTGTTCCAAAGCATTGGCTAAAATACCCAATCTGTTATAAGAATTTCTTATTTGCTGTTCCATTTGTAACATTAATCTTAGCCATTTCATACCCTGAATAAAACTATTTACTGCTATCATATAGTTCTTTTCTCTTTCTTTTAACAACTCTTCTATCGTCTTATTTAAGGTGGCGGGCAAAGTAATATTATTTCCCCTACTAATCTTTGCTATTTCTTGCGTTATTTTTTCCTTTAATTTCTCTTTGTTTTTAGCAAGGTGATAAAGTAAACTACTAACTTCTACACTTACTTCTTTACTAGTAATATCTTCAATAAGAAGTGCGTTTAAAAAAGATATCATCTTTAAAATATATCTATCTAAAATCTTTGTCTGTCCTGAATAAGAAAATTTCAATGTCCATTCCCCAATTAAAGAAGAAGGAATATGCCTTATTCTCTGTCTTATTGCTTCATCTAATCCTTTAAATATCTCTATAGTTTTGATACAATATTCACCCTTAACCAAAATAATTTCCTTTATTTCTTTCTCTTTTGGGGTCATTTTTTGAATTATTTCCTTCTCGTCTTTATTAGGATACTTATAAAAAAAGTGGATAACCATTCCCGGTTTAATTTCTCTATTTCTTAATATAAACTTTTGTTTGATAGCGTAAATTCTATATTCTGGCAAACACACTAAACAGTTTTGGTATTTTTCTATCTCATAAAAATACATTTAAATCCCTCCTTTACTTTTAAAAATTTTTAAGGAACACATAATATAATTTAAAATAAAAATATAAACTTGTCAATAATTTAAGGTGGCATTACTGCCGCCTTAAATTCCCTAAATTATTAATGAGATCATCAAAAATTAAAAACAAATTAATTCTTCTTCCTTTGCTTGCTACTTTTAATGCTTCAAAAATTAGCCTATTTTTTACTCCGTTCAATTTTTTGAAATAGGGATTAACTCTTATTATTTCTATTTTTACTTCTAAGTCTTTAATTGCCTCTTCTACAAGATTTATAAGCGTTTCTCTTGATATTTTTAAACCAAAGTTTTTTTCTGCTTCGATTAAGTCAAATAGATACTCCTTCTTCTTTTCTAATTCTTCTAAAACTGTTTGCATAATATCTTCTTTTTCTTCTTGTAAATCATTTAGTGCCCTTAGTTGCCTAATATATTCCAAAATATTAGAATAAATATACACCCTTTCTTCTATATTAAAATCTAAATCCTTTCTATGGTCTTGTATAACTCTTTCTATAAATCGTTTAAAATATCAAAAGAAAAAATTAAAATAATATTTTAAAACAAAAACAAAGAAAAACTAAACAACTAATAACTTTTTAAAATTATTATTGAATTAATTAGTTTTTTAGTTTAAATTTTAGTTTTCTTATTTAAGTTTTATTTTATCTTACTATTTTAAAAAACCAGAATAAAACAGAGAAAATTATTCGATAAATTCCAAAAACAATAAAGTTATGTTTTTTAATAAAGTTAAGAAAGAATTTTACAGCTAAAAAGGCACTTAAAAAAGAAACTAAAAATCCCAAAATTAAAAACAAAAACTCATTTAAAGAAAAATTAAAAAAAGAATTTATTCCTTCTAAAAAACTTACTCCCAACATAGTGGGTATTGCTAATAAAAATGAAAATTCAACAATTGTTTTTCTTTTAATACCCAATAACATCCCTCCTAAAATAGTAGCACCAGATCTAGAAACACCAGGTACCATTGAAATTACCTGAAATAAACCAATTAAAAATGATTTTTTATAGGAAATTTCCAAAATTCCATTTATATTATTTTTTTCATCTTTTTTAAAAAGTTCAAATATAATAAAAATTAAACCAACAAAAAATAAAGAAAATAAAACAACCGAATCTTTCATTAATACATTTTTAAAAATTTTGTAAAAAGCAATTCCAAAAATAGCCGTCGGCAATAAAGCAATAAAAATCCTTTTTAAAATTTCTAAATTCAAAAATTTTCTCCAAAATAATAATAAAACAGCAAAAATTGCTCCAGACTGAATAATAATTTCAAATGATTTTAAAAAACCATTCTGAGGTAATTTTAAAATTTCAGAACATAAAATTAAATGCCCAGTAGAAGAAATTGGTAAAAATTCTGTTATTCCCTCTACTATACCTAAAATTATAATTTGAAAAATATTCATAATTTTATTTTAAATTCATTAAAAATAATTTTTGGTTTTAAAATTTTTACAAAAGTATCTTCAATTTTAGAAAGGGGGGTACCCTTTTTAATTTCTTCTAAAAAATTATTTAAATTTTCAATACCTCCTTGAGCTAATATTCTTACTTTACCGTCTGATAAATTTTCTGAAAAACCAAAAATTTTATATCTAAAAGCTAATATCTTTGAAAATGCCCTAAAACCTACTCTCTGCACTCTACCTGAAATTAAAATTTCTAACTCTAAAAAATTATTTTTAAGATCTTCAATTTCTAAAGCAACTTCTTTTTGAAAATCGTTTATTCTTTCTCTAATTAATTCTTTTAAATAAGCGCCCACCCATAATTTTTCCCCAATATCTTTAGCTAATGATCTAATATAAACCCCGGAACCACAAATTATTTTAATTTCTAATTCCGGAAAAGAATAATTTATTAATTCTATCTTTTTTATAAAAACTTTTCTTGGCTTTAATTTAAAATCTTCTCCTTTTCTTGCTAATATATAACTTCTCTTTCCTTTTATTTTTATTGCAGAAAATTTTGGAGGAATTTGCAAAATTTCACCTTCAAAAAATTTTAAAGTATTTAAAATTTCTTCTTTTTGAGGGATTTTTTTAACTTTTATTTTTATTATTTCTCCTTTAAGATCATCAGTAGTAGAAACACTACCTAAAATAATTTTTGCTAGATATTCTTTTTCTGAATCTTTTAAAATTTTTTCTAATTTTTTAGTATATTTTTTCCGAATAGCAAAAACTAATATGCCTTCAGCAAATGGATCTAAAGTACCTCCATGACCTATTTTTTCTTCTTTTAAAAAACTTTTTATTATTTTTAAGGAAGAAAAAGAAGTTATATTTTTTGGTTTCCAAAAAGCCCCAATTCCCTCCATAATTATTTTTTATACATTTGATAAATCTCTTCAACAGTAGTCGCATCCTCTGATTTCTTATCTTCTCTCCATCTTATAAATCTTGGAAAACGCAAGGCTAACCCCCCCTTTTTTATTTTATCTTTTGCAACAGTATGTACTGGACTTATTGTAATATCTGCTCCCGCAACTTCCATTACAATTTTCGGTTCAAACCAAACATCAGCTTCCATTCCAGTTTCTACCATTTTATATTTTTGCGGGATTTTAAAGGGATTTAAAATTTTAGGTAAATTTTTTAAATCATCGTCGGTAAAACCTGCGCCAACTTTTGTAAAACTATAAAATTTATTTTTGTTTTGATCAAAAGCGGCTACTAATAATGAACCAAAGGTACCAGCTCTTTTTCCCGAACCATAATTTGCCCCAATTACAACTAAATCAAAAGTATCGGTTATTTCTTGATGATAATCCTTTTTATACTTTATCCAATTCCATCCCCTTATGCCAGCCTGATAAATACTATTTGCATCTTTTATCATAATTCCTTCTGCTCCATTTTTTATTGCTTCTAAAAAGAACTCTTCTGTTTCTTCTTCACTTTCTGAAATAATATATTTTGCAAATTTTACTAATTCATTCTCTACAAAAGCCTCTTCTAAAAATTTTTTTCTTTTTAAAAGATTTTCTTGAAGCAAAGGTTTTCCGTCTAAATATAAAATGTCAAATAAAAAATATCTTATTGGAACTTTTTTAATATATTCTTTAACATTATATTTTCTTCTTCTAGTCATTAATGTTTGAAAATCTAATAATTTTTCTGTTTTTAAATCTAATGCCACAACTTCACCTTCTATTATTGTTTCTTTCCCTTTAAAAGTCCCTTTAATACCCCCTATTACATCCGGAAATTGAGAGGTTATATTTTCATGATTTCTTGAAAATAAAATAATTTCTTTATCTTTTTTAACATGAGCTTGGATTCTTTCTCCATCATATTTATATTCAACAGAAATTTTACCATTTATATGTTCTTTTATTTCTTTTAAATCTTTTATTCTTTGAGCTAACATCATTCTAATTGGAATCCCGGCTACAGGTTTTGCGTTTTTTAAATTTTCTATTCCTTTTTCTAATGCCTGAAAAGTAACTTCGCCCAAATCAGATAAAACATTAAAAGCGTATTCTAAAATTTTCTTTTTTTCCTTTGTTCCTGTTAAAGCTTTTGAAATAGAATATAAAAAAGTCATTTCGCCCACTCCTAACCTTAAAATTCCTAAAACCAATCTTACAATATATTTTGCTTCTAAAGGAGAAACATTTTTTATCAAATTTGCTAATAAATTTATTTTTTCTTCTTGAGAACCTTCTCCAGATAATTTTGCAATTTTTTTCAATTCTTCAAAAACTTCTTCAATAGAGTATTTTCTTCCTTTTTGGGTTTCTAATAAATCCTCAACAACTATACCTAAATCCCCTTTTTTATGTAATAATTTTTCTACTTCTGTTTGGGTTTTATTTGTTGCTTTTCCTATGGCTTTGGCTACCAATTTTTTTGCTAATCCTAATTCTAAATTAGCATAAGAAGGAGATATCTCACCTGATATTAAATAAGCTGAAATTTTTGCTTCTTTTGGAGAAATTTTTTTAAAAAATTCTGATAAAATATCAATCATCGCTAAAGAAGAAGAAGTTTTTTCTAAAAGAGAAAAAACTTCAGCTAATCTTCTAAAAGTTGTTTCTGGCATATTTTTTAATAAATATTTTAAAATTATAGATATTTTCTTTTAAAAAGTGCAAAAAATATAATTTTTTTTCAAAAATTCTTTTAAAATTTGTTCTAAAGATAAAACTGTTTGAGATCTATCAAAGTTTAATTCAGTTTCTTTACCATCATGGAATAAAATAATTTCCTTATCTTTTTTAGAATTATTAATTCTTTTTTCTATATTTCTCACAATTTTTTCCGCTTTCCATTCTTTCCAATCTTTTGAATCTATTGTGGCTGATATATTTAAGAAATTTTTTCCTCTTAAATATTTTTTTATCCACGGAGGACAAATTAACCATGGTGCTCTAAATAAATTTATTTTAATTCCCAAAACTTTATAAATAATTTCGTTAGTTTTTTCAATTTCTTTTTTATAATTTACTAAAAAAGTTCTTCTATGAGAAAAACTATGATTTCCAATTTTATGTCCTTGCTCAAAAATTTTTCTTAAAATTTGAGGATATCTTTCAATATTTTTCCCACAAACAAAAAATGTTGCTTTTATATCGTATTTTTTTAAAACTTCTAAAATTTTCGGAGTAAATTTTTCAGAAGGGCCATCATCAAATGTTAAAAAAATTTTCTTTTTAAAACTATCTTCTTGCATAGAAAATTTTTATTTTATAGTTCTTTTTTTAAAAAAACGAATTGTATAAATTTTTTGAATATTTTTTTTATTTTTTATAATTTTTCTTGCAAAAATTATATCTTCTGGATAAAAAATAATAAATAAAATTAAAAAAGAAAACACCAACGACAAAACAAATCTTTTAACATTGCATTTTTCTTCTCTAATTTCTGGAAGTTTTTGAAATTTATGTTTTTTAAATATCATTCTATATAAACCATTTGGGGCATAAGTTAAAAGAGCAAAAAATAAACCATCTTTAAATCTTCTTCCAGATGTTTGAACCCTAAAATTAGGATCTAAAACAACTTTACCAATACTTTTTAATCTTTGAGATAAATCAGCATCTTCTCCCAATTTGATATTTGTATTAAAACCACCTATTCTTAAAAAATCTTCTTTTCTTACTGCCATATTGCATCCTGGTAAACTCCAACCACCTAAAAGTTTTTTATCTAATTTCCAAACAAAAAAAATAAAGTTTTTTACCGCCCATTTAGAAAACCATGTGCCAGAATATAAATTCCACAAACCACCAAAAGCGGAAAGGTTTTCATCTTCTTGAAATTTTTTAACAATTTCGGATAACCAATTTGGGGGTAAAACTGTATCAGCATCTGTAGTAGCAATAATATCTCCTTTAGCGTTTAAAAACCCTTTTTGTCTCGCTGCCCCTGCTCCTTTTTTTAATTCTTTTATAACTCTAGCTCCAAAACTTAAAGCAATCTTTGTAGTATTATCAGTAGAACCATTGTCAACAACAATTATTTCAAAATTTTTATAATCTTGTTTTTTCAGACTTTCTAATGCTAAAGGCAAAAATTTTTCCTCATTTAAAGCGGGAATAACAACAGAAATAAATGGATTTTTTTGTTTAGATTTATTACGCATAAAATATAAATAGCAAAGAAAGATTAAATGTCAAATAAAAATAATTTTATACTTTCATCAAATTTTCTTTTAATTGGTTTTCCGAAAAACTCAAAAATTATACCCTCTAAAGCAAATACTATACTTCCTTTCAATAAATGACCACCAAATGCGTTACCATTTTTATCTGCTATTGTAATATGTAAATGTAAAAATAATTCATTTTCTTTTTTAGTAATATTGCCCAGGCAAGATAAAATTTCTACAGGACTATTAATTTCTTTTTCTAAATATCGCCTCTCTAATTGATTATAATAAGCAAATTTTATCTTTTTTAACGCACCAATGAGTAATAACATTCCAGAGTTGATTTTATTTTTTTGCAAAAATTATAAATTCCTTCTAACAAATCTTGATCTTTGTTTATTTTAAAAACAATTACTCTTTTTATTTTTGTTTTGAAAATATTTTTTTTATTTTCCATATTATTGAACTCTACAACAAACAAGCTCTTATAAAACCTTCAAATAAAGGGTGAGGCTTTAAAGGCCTAGAAGTAAATTCTGGATGAAATTGAGTCCCAATGAAAAATTTATGATTTAAAAGTTCGCCCATCTGCATTATTTGACCAGTTGGATCCGTACCGGAAAATATGAATCCTTTTTCCCTTAAAATATTTAAATATTTTGGAGAAATTTCATAACGATGTCGAAATCTTTCTATAATCTCATTTTTTTGATAAAGAGAAAAGGCTAAAGTGTTTTCTTTTATCTTTACTAATTGACCGCCCAATCTCATTGTTGAACCATATCTCCCTTCTTCAATCAATTTCTTCTGCGAAGGTAAAAAATCAATAACAGGATAGGGAGTGTTTTGGTCGATTTCGGTAGTATTCGCATTAACTAAACCACAAACATTTCTTGCAAACTCTATTACTGCTAATTGTAATCCGTAGCATAATCCTAAAAATGGAATATTATTTTTTCTAACAAAGGAAATCGCCATAATTTTTCCTTCTACGCCTGATGCTCCAAAGCCCCCGGGAATAATCACGCCAGAAAAATCACTTAAAATATTAAGCTTACTTTTATTCACTTCAAATTCTTTTGAATCTATCCAAGATATCTCAGGTTTTATCTGATATTTAGCCGCCGCATGTTTTATCGCTTCTATTACAGAAATATAGGAATCTGCTAATTTAAAATTTCCTGTATCGAAATATTTACCAACAAGAGCAATTTTTATTGTTTTAGTTGGATTTTTTAATTTAAAAATAAAATTTTTCCACTCATTTAAATCTGGTTCTTTTGCTTTAATATTAAATTTTTGTAAAATTTTGTCAGAAAAATTTTGTTCCTCAAAAATTATCGGCAATTCATAAGGTGATTCCAAATCTGGGTCAGAAATAATGTCTTCTTTTTTCACATTACAAAAAATTGCAATTTTTTCTTTACGAATTTTATCAACTAAATATTTCGCCCTACAAATAATAAAATCTGGTTGAATACCCAATCTTCCTAACATTTCAACCGATTGCTGGGCTGGTTTTGTTTTCATTTCGCCCAAATGTTCTGGGATCGGAAGATAAACTAAATGACAAAAAATTACTTTTTCTCCTTCATTTTTAAGTAATCTTGCCGCTCTATAATATAATTCATTTTGATATTCACCAATTGTGCCACCTATTTCTACTAATAAAAAATCAGCTTGGGTTTTCTTGGCAATTTTTCTTAATCTATAGTTTATTTCATTTGTTAAATGGGGTATGGCTTCAACTGTTTTCCCTAAATATTTTCCCCTTCTTTCCTTTTGAATTACTTTAAAATAAATTTTTCCTGTAGTAATATTATTTTCTTTGGATAAATTTATATCTAAAAATCTTTCGTAATGTCCCATGTCTTCATCGGTTTCGCCTCCATCTTGAGTAACAAAAACTTCTCCATGCTCTGTTGGCCTTAAAGTGCCTGCATCTATATTAATATAAGGATCAATTTTTACCACGTTCACTTTAAATCCTTTTGCCTTTAGAATTAATCCAATTGAAGCAGTAGCAATACCCTTTCCCAAGCCTGAAAAAACACCACCAGAAACAAAAATATAATTTGTCATAAATAAATTTTTTTTAAAAATAAAAGACTTTAAAAGTTTTTAATTTTTAATTATAACATACCTATTAAGATCATATTGATCTTTTTTTATTATATATTTTAATTTTTCTTTTTGCAAAATTTTACGAATTTCCTTTTTTTGTCGAGGATCAAATTCCATAAAACAAAAGCCGCCATTTTTTAAAAATTTTTTAACTCGACTTAAAAAAACTCTTATATGATTTAAACCATCTTTGCCGGAAAAAAGAGAAATAAAAGGATCTTTTTTTAATACGCTTTTTTGAACTTGCCAAGCATATTTTAAAGCAACATAAGGAGGATTTGCTAAAATAAAATCATATTTTTTGTTTTTTGGAAAAGAGGAAAAAATATCAGATTTTAAAATTTTATATCTTTGTGGAGAAATTTTATTTAATTTTAAATTAATTTTAATTTGTTTTATTGAATTTTCATCTACATCTGAAAAAGTCACTTTTGTATTTTTAACATTAACCAAAATAGCTATACCGATAAAACCTGAACCAGAAAAAATATCTAAGATATCTAATACCTTTTTGTTTTTAAATTTTTTACTTTTCATTAATAAAATTGCCTTTTTTGTCCAGAATTTTGTCTCGGTTTCGGGTATAAAAACTTTTTCAGAAAGGTCTATCGTAGTATTTAAAAAACGCATACTTTTAAATAATTTAAAACTAAAACTAAATAATTTCAACAAAATAATTTTCTAAAAAAGAGAGAGAGAAGAAAAAAAAGTAGTTCCAATAAAACACGCCCAGAGGGAGTTTTTTTAGGAAAAAATATTTTATAGAAAATTTTTTTAATTTTTATCTTTTTACTTTTTTAATTTTAAATTATTCTTGCTGTTAAATTTTAGATTTGTTCTTCGAAAGTTGGTTTTTCTATTTTGTAAAAAATACCAATAGGTATCTTTCCCTCTTCATCTTTATAATTCCATTCTCTTGCTTTTTCCATTGCTTTTTCTTTTGAAGTTAAATCTTTTTGTGATAATTCATAAGTTTTTTCTGTATAAAATTCTCTATTATCAAAAAAAGTAATACAAGGTTGCAAAATTTCAACAAAAGAAAAACCTTTGTGCAAAATTGCTTCGGCTATAATATTTTTAAGATGTTCTCTTTTTAAAGCAAAAGTTCTAGCAACAAAAGTTGCGCCAGAAGCTAATACTAATTCTATTGGGTTAAAAGGTTCTTCCACGCTTCCTTTAGGAGTAGAAGAACCTTTAAAACCTTTGGGAGAAGTAGCCGTAAATTGAGAAACAGTCAAAGCAAAATTTCTATTATCAAAAACAAAGACTTTAATATCTGAATTTCTTTTGGCTGCATGAATTAAATGTGAAATTCCTTCATTATATGTATCTCCATCTCCAACAAAAGATAATACTATTAAATTTTTATTTGCTATTTTTATTCCTTCAGCTAAAGGTATTGCTCGTCCATGAAGACCATAAAAACTATTTAAATTTAAATAATCAAAAATTTTTCCATGACAACCAATACCTGTTGTAAAAATAATATTTTCTCTTTTTATCCCCTTTTTTTCAAGTTCTCCTATTACATCTTTAAAAGTATTTAAAATAATAAAATTTGTACAACCCGGACACCAGGTAATTTTAGCATTAGTTAATAATTTTTCTTGTGACATAATTTTAAATTATTTTATTTAATTTTTCTTCTACTTCCTCTACAAAAAATGGTCTTCCTGTATATTTTAAAATTTTTTCGTCTATATTTATTCCATTTTGAGAAAGCAACTTTGCAAGTTGACCCGAAGTGTTTAATTCTATAGTAAAAAATTTTTTTGCCCCCCTAATTTCTTTTTCTATTTGTTTTTTGGGAAACGGTTCTAAAATAATAGGCTGAATTAATTTTAAGTTTTTCTTTTGAGCTATTTCTTCTGCTACCCCAGTAGAAATTCCAAAACTAAACAAAACTACTTTAGAATTTAAATTCCCATATGTTTTTACTGCTGGCAATTTTTCAACATCTTTTTGCATTATTTGATATTTTCTATATCTTTTTTCTTGCATTTTTATTACGTTTTCTTCATCATCTATTGTAATACCATATTCGTCATGTTCATAAGAAGTACTTTTTACAACAATTCCCTTTTTACCAGGAAAAGCTAAAGGAGAAATTCCACTTTTTGTAATTAAATATCTTTTATAGCCCTTGTTTCCTTTCCACAAAATTTCAAATTTTTTCTTGGTTAATTTATTTATATCAGTAAAAATTTTCTTATTTATTGTAAAGGTATTTTCTGAAATATCTTTATCTAATAATAAAATTACTGGTGTTTGATATCTCCAAGCTAATTTTAAACTTAAAGCTGAATAAAAAAGGCATTGTTGGGCGTCAAAAGGAGCAATTATAAATTTAGGAAAATCTCCGTGACCTGCATTTAATATAAAAGATAAATCACCTTGTAAATTATAAGTAGGCATACCAGTCGAAGGTCCCCCTCTTTGACTTTCTACAATAACTATTGGAGTTTCTGATTGACCAGCTAAACTTAATGCTTCTGTCATTAAAGCAAAACCACCCCCTGATGTTCCAACAGCAGATTTTTTTCCGGCAAAAGAAGTACCCAAAGCCATATTAATAACAGCAATTTCATTTTCAGGTTGAATTACTTTTACTTTTAATTTTTCTTCATTATTTGCCAAATAAGTCATTATACTAGTAGCTGGAGTCATAGGATAAGCAAAATAAAATTCTAAACCCGCCATTTTTAATCCTAAAGCTGTAGCTTCATTTCCAGTTAAAAGTGTTTCATTTAAATTTGGTTTTAATTTTGGCAGTCTTAAAAGATTTTTTGAAAGATCATATCCTTTTTTTGCTAATTTTATATTCAATTCTGTTTTTACCTTAATTTCTTCTTTAATGATTTTTTCTAAAAAATTCCATTCTATACCCAAAGTTTTTAAAAGGGCAGCTATTAAAATTATATTTGCCATAATAGGCAAACCACCCTCTTTTAAAATAATTTCTTTAGTATCAATAAAAATACTATTTTTTGCAGAAATATCTTTATCATTAAAAATTAAAATTCCATCTTCTTTTAAATCTTTATTATGTAATTCAAAAGTATCTTTATCCAAAGCAATTAGAAAATCAATTCCTTTTTTTCTTGATTGAAATCCCTTCTCTGAAATTCTAATCTCAGAAAAATTATGACCTCCCATAATTAAAGATTGGTAATCTTCATAAATATAAACCTTATAACCATATTTTTGAAATATTTTTCCCAAAATAGAACCTGCTACTTTAGAACCCTGACCTGCTTTTCCTCCTATTAAAATTGTGTAATCTTTTTTCATATTTATTTTTTATTAATTTTTTTATTTTTTACTTTTTACTATTTTTATTTTTTTCATTATTTTTTGCGTATTTTCTTGCTAATTCTGCTAAAAATCTTACCCCTACCCCTGATGCTCCTTTTGCTAAATTTTGTTCTTCAATTGTTGTCATTGTTGGCGCTATATCTAAATGAATCCATGGAATTTCTCCTATAAATTGTTTTAAAAATATCGCTCCTTCTATTGTCCCACCATATTGATTTTTACCAACATTTCTTACATCTCCAAAATCTCCTTTAATATCTTCTGCATACTCTTCCCATAAAGGCAATTGCCAAACATAATCACCAGACCTCTCTCCTATTTCTTTAATAATATTAACTAAATTTTCATCATTTGTAAAAAAAGCGCTCATTCTTTGACCTAAAGCAATTAATGCTGCCCCTGTTAAAGTAGCAATATCTATAATTATTTTAGGATTATATCTTTTAGCATAACCTATAGCGTCAGCTAATATTATTCTTCCTTCTGCATCAGTATTAATAACTTCAATTGTTTTTCCTGAAATTGTTTTTAAAATATCTCCTGGACGATAACTTGAACCAGAAAGCATATTCTCAACCACCGGCACTAAACCTACCACATTTATAGGTAATCCCAATTTTGCAATTGCTTGAATTCCATTTATTACTGCCGACCCCCCCGACATATCAAGATACATCTCAGACATTGCTTCTTTTAATTTTATATTTAAACCACCACTATCAAAAGTAACACCTTTACCAATAAATACTAATGGTTTTTCTTTTTTTGATGTCCCAAAATACTTTAAAATTATAAAATAAGGTTTCTCTTGAGAACCCCTACTTACTCCTAATATTCCTCCCATACTTAATTTTTTTATTTCTTTTTCTGTTAAAATTTTAACGTTTAAATTTTTTATTTTTTTACTCCCCCTTTTAACATAATCTACTATTTTTGATGGAGTAAGATCACCTCCAGGAGTATTTGCTAAATCACGGCACTCGTTTACTTCTTTTCCTATAATAATTCCCTCTTTTAATCCTTGTTTGATTTGATTAGTTTTTTTATCTACTAAAATATATATTGTAGTTAATTTTTTAATGTTTTCTTTTTTCTCTTTATATTTTAAATAGTCATAATCTGCCATTAAGATATTTTCTACTAATGTTTCTATATTTTCTTTTTCAGTTAACAAATTATGAGAAAAATCGTTTAAATAAAAAATAAGGTTTTCTAATTTAAGGTTTTTAGCTAATCTTATAATTTTTCTTATATCGTATTGTCTTTTTCTTAATATCCAATTTTTTTGCTTTTTTAAAAAAATAGCGTAATTTTTAGGATTTGAAATAAAATTTAAAGTAATTGTATCTTTTTCATCTTGAAATAAATTTTCTAAAATCTTTAAAAAATATTCTTTATCTTTTTCATTTAAAAAAACAAATAAAGGATGTTCTTTTAAGGAATTTATTTCTGATATTAAAAAAGAAAAACATTGAAAATTTTTTATAGTTTTAAGTTTTTCTTTAGATAAAATTTTAAAATTCATATTTTTATTAAAATTATTTTAAATTATTATTTTCATTTTGATTTAATTTTTTAGAAAAATTTAAATAAATCAATTTTATAAATTCAGTAGTAATAAAATAAAGAATTACAAGAAAGATTAATAAAAATAAATTTTTAAAACTTAAAGAAGAAAAATCAAAAAAAGCTTTTCCAAAATCAGAATAAGGTAAAAATAATGCTATAAATATAATTAAAAAAGAAAAAAATAATAAAATAGAACCTGGCTTTTTTGCTTTTAAAAAGAAATTATTTGTTCTAATAGAAAAAAGTAAAGTAATTTCTGTTAACAAGCTCATAACAAACCATGCTGTTCTTAATGTAAATGGCTCTGATTTTCTAAAAATAGCAAAGAATATAAAATCAAATAAACTACTTATTATTGCTAAAATTAAAATTAAATTTATAAAAGAAGAAATTTTATATGTTCTTGGTTTTTGTAATTCTTCTAAATCAACATTGTCTGAGGCAATAGAAATTGCCGGAAGGTCAGATAATAAATTTTCTAAAAGAATTTGTGTTGGCAACATTGGTAAAAATTTTATAAATAAAGATATAATTGCCATTGAATAAAAATTTCCAAAATTAGTAGAAAGCGCATATTTAATATATTTATTAACATTGGCAAAAATACATCTTCCTTCTTGAATTCCATCTATAATTACTTTTAAATCTTTTTTTAAAAGCAAAATATCGCCTTCTTCTTTAGCTAAATTTGAAGCAGAATCTACCACAATAGCTACCTGAGATGCTTTTAAGGCAGGAACATCATTAATACCATCTCCTAAAAAACCAACAGTATATTTTTCCTGTAATGTTTTTACAATTTTATATTTAATTAAAGGAGATACTCTAGCAAAAATAGAAAAGGTATCGCAAACTTTTTTAAAATCATTATCATTTAATTTTTCTAATTCTTCGCCCAAAATTACATTTTCTAAATTTTCAATTAAACCAATTTTTTTGCCAATATAACCTGCTACTTCTTTTGAATCGCCGGTAATCATTTTAATTTTTACATTCATTTTTTTTGCCAAATTTATAGCATCAATCGCGCTATTTTTTAATGGATTTTGAAAAACAAAATATCCTAAAAAGTTTAATTCTTTTTCATCTTCAATATCTATTTTATCTTTATTTAATTCTTTAAAAGCAATAGCTAAAACCCTTTTTCCTTCTTTTCCTATTTTTTCAATATCATTTTTTATTTCTAAAGAAATGTTTTGACAGGAATTTAGTATAATTTCTGGCGCTCCTTTTACAATTAAAATTCTTTTTTTGTTTTCATCTTCTATTAAAACACTATTTTTCATCCTAAAAGAATCAAATGGGATTTCTGAAATTATTTTAATATTTCTTATCTTTGACTTAATGTTATCTTTTGCTTCTTTCCATAAAATTTTATCAAAAGAACCTGAAGAGGTATATTTTTTTAAAGTAGCAAATGAAGAAGAAAAAAGAGCATATTCTAAAGCCTTATTTTTTTCTTGAGAATAAATTTTTTCCAAAACTAAGTAATTTTCAGTTAAAGTACCAGTTTTATCTGTACAAAGTATTTCTATATTACCTAAATCCTCTATAGAAGATAGTCTCTTTACAATAACATTCTTTTTAGTAAGTTTTAAGGCGCCATTTGAAAAAGTAAATATAGTTACCAAAGGTAATGCTTCGGGTAAAATAGTTACAACTAAAGCCACGCAAAAAAGAGCGAAATCTAATATGTTTTCACTTTTTGAAATTAATAATTTTGCAAAAAAGATACAAAAAATTGTAAAGAGAACTATTTTCAAAATTAAATGAGCAAAATATAATATTTCTTTTTCAAAAATACTTTCTCTTTTTATTGAAGAAATTTTTTTTGATATTTTTCCAAAATAAGTGTTAAATCCAGTAGCAAAAACTACTCCTATTGCTTTTCCAGAAGAAATAGATGTTTTAGCAAATAAAATATTTTTTGCCTCAAAAGCTTCTTTGGGGATTTCTGTTAAAATAATAGCGTTTTTTTCTACTGGTAAAGATTCACCAGTTAATATTGATTCATCTACCAATAAATTTTGCGCTTCTAAAATTCTAATATCTGAAGGAACGATATCACCACTTTCTAATATTACAATATCGCCTGGAACTAAATCTTCCTCTGAAATTATTTTCTCTTTTCCTTTCCTTTTTACTTTTATTTTAGAAACAAAATATTTATTTAATAAAGAAACTGTTTTAGTTGCTTTATATTCTTGAAAAAAACTTAAAGTAAGATTTATTAAAACGAAAACAATTATTAAAATAGCATCTATTTTTTCTCCGATTAAAAAAGAAATTATAGAAGCTGAAAATAAAATATAAATAAATGGATTTTTAATTTGTCTCAATAAAATCTCAAGAAATGTTTTTTCTTTTATTTTGAATGTATTTTTACCAAAAACTTCTATTCTTTCTTTTATTTGTTTATCTGAAATTCCGTCTAAAGAACCTTCAAGTTCCCTTAAAATTTCCTCTATATTTTTTGTTGCTGCTTCTTTAAAATCCATATATTTATTTTTAAATTTCTTTTATTTTAAAAATAACATCTTCTTTTCCTCTAGATTTTGTAGAATAATAAGAAGTTAATTCTTTACTCTTTTTTATTATTTCTTTTGTTATTTTTCCTTTGTATTTTCTTATTAAAGTTAACGGACCTGGATAATTTTTCATTTCAATTAAAATATCGCCCTTTCTTGCTAACTTTTTTATTTTTTTATTTTCAATATCATTTCTACCAACAATAATTCTAACTTTTTTATTAAACCAAAAATAGCGGCCAACTTTTAATAATTCTATATCATTTCCATCTATCTTGGAATTAATATTTAACAATTCTTTTAATCTTTTTCCAAATTCTAAATCTGTTAATAAACAACCGCCACTAGGTTGGGGAAAATCTGATATTTTAAACTTTTCTGCTAATTGAAATTGTATTTTTCTTGATCTTCCTTTAATATTATATAATTTTTTTCTATTTACAACCCCTATTTTTTCTGGAATCGTTTTTTTTAATAATTTTGCAGATAATGGTCTTAATAAATAACCACTTAAAGAGGATTCTCTTTCTATTATTTCTAAAACCATTCTATTTTGACTTATTGGTCTTTCACCCAACACATCTCCTGTGGCAACAAAATTAAATTTTTCTTTTTCCATTATTTCTTTCGCTTTTTTTAACATTAAAATATGACAATCTATACAAGGGTTCATAGAACAACCATAGCCAAATTTTGGTTTTTTTACTATCTTTAAATGATCTTTTGAAATATCTACTATTCTTAATTTTAAATTTATCTTTTTCGCATTTCTTTTAGCAAAATCTGAATCCCAAAAATATGTTTTAAAAAAAACGGGAACAATTTTTATTTTTTGCTCTTTTAAAATTTTCGCCACTAACATTGAATCTAATCCACCAGAAAATAATAATAATGCTTTTGGTTTACTTTTTGCCATATTCAAATAAAACTTTTTCTCCTATTTTAATATTATATTTTTCAAAAAAAACGAATTTACTTCTAAAATCCTATCAACTTTTTCTTTGAAAAAATAGTATATGGTGGTTGAAAATTTTCTGGTTTTACTTTTTCTGTAATATCTACTATAGTATCGCCTTTTTTCCAAATAAAATCTAAAGGAAATTTCATTTCTTTTAGCTAAAAATGATAAAAACCTTGCTTTTCAAAAATAAATAACATTCCCTCTTTTTTTCTCTTAAAAAACTTCTGTTTAAAATCCCCTTTCTTTTTTAAATTTATTTTTAGAAATTTTAATTATAATTTCTACATTATTTATTTTAATCTTTTTTATATTCTTTTTAAAAAACAAAAAAAATTAAAACTAAAAGAAAAATTAATAAAATTAAAAATATCAAAATTATTTTTAAACATCGTATAATTTTAATAAAAATTAAATCTTAATGAATAAAAAAAACAAATACTTCTTTGAGATTTTTTTATAAAATATCTTTTTAAGGCTTTTAAGGTTTTTATCTATTATCTCCACTACCCGATAGTTTATTTCTTTTCATTCTTGAAAATAATTTCTTAAGATTTGTTAGAGCAACCTCTTCTAAAGAAATTTTTAATTCCGTCGCAATTTGAGAAATATACCATAAAACATCACCTAATTCTTTTTTTATTTCTTCTTTATCTTCTTTTTTAATTATTCCTTTTTTATCTCTAATAATTTTTTTAATTTTTTCTGCCACCTCGCCGCTCTCTCCAACTAAACCCAAAACAGGATAAATAAAATTTTTTCCTTTATTTGGATAAATTGCCGTTTTCCTAGATTTTTTTTGATATTCTTTAAAATCCATAAATTATGGTTGAAATAATGTTTCTGGCAAAAATTTCACTTCTTTTACTTCTGGAAATTGTTTTGCCGTAGCTTCAATTTGAAACCATAAAATTGCGACCCTACAAGATCCTCCTATTGTTTTATTTTTAGGATCTTCAAATTCCAAAACTAAAGTACCATTTTCTTTTAAATTAGCAGATTTTAATTTAAAACCATCTAAAGGATACTCTGTGGTAATTCCCTTTTCCACATCTTCTTCGGTCAAGTTTTCTTTTCCTTTTAATAACAAATTAATCACATCTTGAATTGGAGTATTAGTTAAGGAAACTTCTCTTTTAATTGCTTCTAAACCATCTTTTGAACATTTAATATTTCCATTTTTATCTTTGTCTTTTAGGGGGTTATAATAATAAAGTAAAACTTCTTTTTTAGAATTATTATCAAATTGAACCCTTATTTCATATATTTTTTGTTTTTCTGATATTTTTAAAAAATTTAAACTTAAAAATCTTAATTTTCCAAAAGAAGTCTCTGGTTTAGAAAAATTTAAAATACCTTCAAAAGGAATAAAATTTTCTGTCATCTGGCTTTCTTTTGCTGTTAAAATTGTGCTCCCTAAAAAATTATCATTTTCATCATAAAGCTCAGCTTTAAACTCTGCTTCAAAAAACCAATCTTTTTTTGCTTTACCTGTTATTTTAAGAGGGTTTTTAATTTTATCTATTTCTGTTGGATTTTCTATTTGAATACCCTCTGAGGTTGGTTTTAAACATATACTATAAGATTTACTCTCACGCCATTCAATTAAGTCTTCGCAACATTTTTTTATTGTCAAACCAAAAAAAGGATTTCTATTTACTTTTTCGCCTTCTTTGGCGCAAATAATTTTTGAGGCGTCAAAAGAAAAAGTTTCAATAATCTTTTGAACATCTGTTAACATTTCTTGAAATTCTTTTGCCTCTTTTTGATATTGAGGATAATTATTATAAGGATTTTTATTTGTGAAGACGGCAACAAAAGATAATTTATCATCAGAATAAATTTCTCTTCCAGAAAATTCAGATTGCGAAATAATTTCTTTTGCCTTTTCTTTTGGAAGGGCATAAATTGAGAAAATAATATCTTGTTTTGATATAGGATTTTGAATATTTTTTACATAGATAAAATCTATTCTTTCTATTTCTTTATTAATTTTATATTTTCCCTCCCAATATTTAGGAATTAATAATGTAAAACCCAAATCACTGTCTTGATATAAAATAGAATTATTTGGAAAATCTCTTTTAATTTTTTGAAAAATATAAGAAAAATTAAAATATAAAATAATAGAAAGAAATATAACTAATAAAGCCGCTATTGTAGTCGCAATTATTTTATTCATAAATTTTTAATAAATTTGTATTAAATTATATTTTATTCTTCAATTTCGTATTTCTTTTTTATTTCTTCAAATTTATTTTCCGCTTGCTTTAACCTCTCTCTACATTTTTTAATTAATTCCATTGCCCTTTCATAATTTTCTAAAGCTTGGTCTAAATCAATATCTTCTTTTTGAAACCATTCATTGATTTCTTCTATTTCTTTATAAGCTTTTGAGAAATTAAATTTTTCTTGTAAATTTCCAGATGCCATAAATTTATAATTATTTAATTTTTCTTTATATTTTAATTTAATTTTTTCTAATATTCAACTTCATCAATTTTTGAAATAATATTACCTTTATAAAGTTTTGTTTTAATTTTTTCTAATTTTTTTAGTTTTTTAAGATCTTTTATTATTTTTCCGTCTTCATCATAAGTAATGCTATACCCCTGTTTTAATTTTAAAATTGGGTTAGCTATAGTTATTTTTTGTTCTTGAGATTTGATATTTTTAGAAATTTTTTCTAAAAAATTATTTTTTTGTTTTATAATTAATTCTTGATAATCTTTATTTTTATTTTTCTTTTCTTTTAGCAATCTTTCTATTATTAAAATATTTCTTCTAAAATAAACTTCTAAAATTTCGAACTTTTTAAAATAACTTTTAAAATGCGAGTTTAAAATTTCAATTAAATTCAATAGATTTCTTTCTCTTTCTAAAATTTTCTTATTTAAATTAGAAAAAATATTTTTTTTAAAAATTTTTATTTTTTCTTCATTTTCTTTTAAAAGCCGATAAAATAAAACGATAAAATTTTCTTCAAATTTTTTAATTTCTTTAAAAGCAAATTGCCAATTTTCAGTTAAAATTTTTGCTGCATGTGTTGGCGTAGAAGCCCTTAATGAAGCAGCCAAATCTGCTAAGGTAATATCATCTTCATGGCCTATACCTGTTAAAATAGGAATTTTAGAAGCAAAAATGGCTTTTACAATTTCTTCTGAATTAAATGGTTGTAAACTTTCCCAATCCCCTCCTCCCCTTACCAAGACAATAACATCTAAATTTGGCATATTTAAATTAAACCATTTTATAGCAGAAATTATTTCATCTATAGCAAAGGAGCCTTCTACTTTTACTTCATAAAAGAAAATTTTAAAATTAAATTTTCCTAAATGAGTTTTGAAATCTTTTAAAGCTCCTCTTCCCACTTTCGACGTAATTAAACCAATATTTTCACAGAATTTTGGAATTGGTTTTTTTAATTCTTCCCTAAAATAACCTAACATTTCTAATTTTTTCTTTAAAATTTCAAATTGTTTTTTTAAAATTCCTTCGCCCACTAATTCAATTCTTTCCACTTGAAAAGTTAATTCTCCTCTATCTGTTTTAATTTTAGGAAAACCAAAAACTTTAATTTCCATGCCAGGTTGAATATTCATACCCAAAACATCAATTATTTCTTGCCAAACAAAACATTTTAAAACCCCTCCTTGTTTATCCAAAAGATTAAAAAAACTATAGCGAGAATAAGAGTTAATTTTTTCACCAATTTCTCCTTGAATAATTGCTTTTTGGGGTATTATTATCTCATTTAAAAAATTTAAATATTCTGAAACACTGAATATTTTTTCTTTAAAAATAATTTTAGGATGACCAAAATTTTCTATTTTCATTTTTTTATTTTTTATAATCCCCTTTCTCTTAAAACATTCTTTTGAAAATTCAGGTTCTTTGGTATGAAATTTTATTATTGGTTTTAAAAATAGTATTTCTATCAACCTTCTTGGCAACTTTAACCATCTTCTCTCCATTATCCCACCTTTTGGTAAGAATGGCAAATAAAAAAACCCGCTGAAAAATAAACTTCAGCGGCGGAAAAACTTGATTGATTTATTTTGAAATATTTTTATTATTATAATAAACTATGTATAAAAAAGAAGAAAAAGAAAGAGAACGACGGTTAAAATCTGAGGAGAAAAAAGGAGGTTTTAGATGCTGTAATTGCGGTCGGTGGGTTCCTTTTACAGAGTTTATGGGTACAGAGCACCGCAATCATTGTCCGTTTTGTTTATGGTCAAAACACGTGGATTTAGAAAAGCCAGGAGATAGAAAATCTAACTGTCAAGCAGGAATGAAACCAATTGGATTAACATTCAAACACGAAGGAGTAGACAAATATGGTAAACTTCAACAGGGCGAGCTAATGTTAATCCATGAATGTACTGGCTGTGGGAAGATCTCTATAAACAGAATTGCAGCAGACGATGACGAAGAAACAATTTTGAAAGTATTTGAGGAATCGCAAGAGCTAGATCCGAGAAAAAGGAATCTGCTAAAACGTGAGGGCATTGAATTTCTTCAAGGAGAGGCGAGAGAAAAAATTCTTACCAAGCTCTTTGGCAAAGCCCACTTGTATGGGAAGATGTAGGCAGGGCATTTCTTGAATACGGTGATTGAAAATCGCCATATCCTTTATGCCAATCTTTTTATGAGTATAACTTTTTCCAAAAGAATTTTTGAAATAGTCAATCAAATTTTGCCCACTCAAGCCGGGTTAAGGGGTGGGACGGCTCCAATATCCCTTTTCGGTTACCTTTTAGACCGTTTAATTCGAAGTTTTGATTTCCTTCGGGAATTGTGATAAAATTAAGGTATAATGAAACTTCACTGAAATTATTGATAAATATAGACCGAAACGCGGAGGCAAAAAAAAGAACGTGCACTTTTTGCGAATAGGGAGGGTACTTTTTTACAGGGGGGGCGACTCCTTGTATTTGTTTGAGCCATTTTCAAAGGATTAAAATTTAATATCAATCTTTCAGATGATTGCCTATAATTCGTAAAATTCCTAAGGAGGTGTTAAAATGAAATAATGAACAGCGAGGAAAACTTTTTCTAATTATTGACAGCAATTCTTTGATTCACCGGGCCTTCCATGCCCTACCTCCTTTAACGACCAAAAAAGGAGAATTGGTGAATGCTATTTTTGGTTTTTTATTAGTTTTCTTTAAAGCCATAAAAGAATTTCAGCCAGATTTTATCGCTGCCTGTTTTGATTTTCCTGCCCCAACCTTTAGACATAAAAAATTTAAAGAATATAAAGCCAAAAGACCACCAGCTCCAAAAGAACTTTATCAACAAATTCCCAAAATTAAAGAAATTTTGAAAGCATTTAAGGTTCCTATTTTTGAAAAAAAAAGGTTTCAAAGCAGATGATATAATTGGCACGCTCGTTTGGCGAGCGGCCGAATTTCCAATTTCCAATTTCCAATTTCCAATTTCCAAAAAAAGAAAATTTAGAAACCATTATTATTTCTGGAGATTTGGATACTTTGCAGTTGGTTGATCCTCAGACCAAAGTCTATATCTTAAAAAAGGGAGTGAAAGATATTGTTTTGTACGATGAAAATTTAGTTAAAGAAAAATATCAGGGTCTCACCCCAAAATAACTTTTAGACCTCAAGGCTTTAAAAGGAGATCCTTCAGATAATATTCCCGGAGTTCCTGGAATTGGCGAGAAAACTGCCATTCAATTAATAAAAAAAATCGGAAGTTTAGAAAATTTATATAAAGAGATCGAAGAAGATAAATCTTCTTTTGCTTCAGTTCGGGGATTTAAAGAGAAATCAGAAAAAGCCAAAAAGCTTCCCTCAAAATTAAAAGAAACCTTATTAAGGTATAAAGATCAAGCTTTTTTCTCTAAAATGTTAGCCCAAATCCAAAGAAATGTTCAAATAGATTTTAATTTAGAAAAATGTCGCTGGAGAAAGTATAATAAAGAAAAGGTAATCCAAATTTTAAAAGAATTAGAATTTTATAGTTTGATTGAAAGATTGCCCGAATTCAAAAAATCCCGAGAAAATGCTAAAATAAAAAAAGCAAAGGTCGGACAATCCCGAAGCAAAATAAATTTGCAACGGGGCGAGCAAAAAACACTATTTTAATTTATTAAAAATATACCAAATAAAAATCTTTCAGAAGAAGCTCAATGGTTTCTTAGAAATGTCCAAAGGCTCCAGGATGATTTTGCTAAATCAGTAGGAGGTCAGATTGTTATGACTGATAAAAAAGGAAATTTGGTAACTAAAATGAGTGGTGCTCAGCGGGTTTGCCAGTTAATTATGGCCACGAAAGAGGGAAAGAAAAGATGTGGAGAGTGCTATAAGAGGGCTCTTTCTTTAGTTAAAACGATGAAGGAGCCTGCTTTTATGGATTGTTATGCTGGTTATGCTTCTTTATGAGTGCCAATTAAGGTTAAAGGAGAGATTGTTGGTTCAATCACTGGTTGTGGTGGGAGATATGACCGGGGAGAGAGCCGAGATGAGCTGAGAGCAAAATATTCAAAATTAGCTGATGAATTGGGAATCGAAGATAAAGAAGATTTTCTGAAAGCAGGTGTAGATGAAATTTCTCCAGTTACTGAAGAGGAGATGAGAAAAAGAGCAATGAGGTTAGCAAAGCTGGTTGAAATTTTAGCCGAAGAAACTGCGCTAAGTGAAGTATTCGGAATTTAGGAGAGATTTAATATAAAGCATTCAAGGTTTTCGACTCTGGCTGAGAGCAAAGTTTCCGTTATTTGCTAAAAATATTTGCTAATAGATTAGCTGTTGGCCGAGAGCTGAGGATGATGAGCTCAAAAAGAAATTCAAAGCTTAAAAGAAAAAAATAAATAAACTTATGGGGAAAATAGGAATAATCGGAGCAGGTCTTAGTGGATTGACCTGCGCCTGGAGATTAAACCAAAAAGGAATAAAGACTATTGTTTTTGAAAAAGAACCCTATACTGGTGGTCGAGTTTTGTATGCCGGGGCAATAAGTCCAGGAAAATTCGATTTTAGGCTGAATAATTTAATAAAAGAATGAGTGCAGAATATGGGTTAACTATTGTTAGATTGGCTAATGAATTACAGTAAGGAAAGGCTTTTACTTTTGAAGAAAATAATATCCTTACTTTAACTAATGTTCTAACTAAAAAAATTGAAGAAAGGGGAAACCAAATTCTTACTTTGGCCGAGGTAAAAAAAATAGAAAAGGAAAGAGAAAAATTTAAGATTTTTTATCGAAAAGAAGGAGAAGAAAAAATAGAAGAAGTTGATGAAATAGTTCTTAATTGCTAATATTTTGTATTCTTAAAATAGCTATGGATACAAAGCAATTAAGTAAATTTTTAGTAAAAGCGAAAATTTCAACTTATGCGTCAAGTGGAGAAGGAGGAGAAAAGATTCTTGAAGATGGAAGTAAAGAGTTTGAATTTAAAGAAGGAGAATTTAGATACAAAGATAGATATTTTGGATATAATCCTTTTATTGGTGAAGAAATTGTTTGGCAAAATGAAAAAGTGGTTTGGGGCATGAATTATTATGGGAAGGTTGTTTCTAAAATTATTTCTCCAAAACAAATTTATCAGTTTCTGCAAGGAACCTTAAGGAAAATTCCGAAAAAATAAGCCTTTTAGAGGCCCTGATAAATTGAAAAAAAATAATTTTAAATATTTGAATAAAGCAAAAGGAACAATAGAAAAATTTGAGGGAGAAGAAAAAATTTTTTACAAAGGAAAAGTGGTATATGGATTAGTTTATCACGGTGGAATTATACTGAAAGAATAATTTTTCGTAATTTCAAATTTTAAAAACGAGCGGGCAAAAAGTTTCTCTTCCCCACCGCTCCTTCCACTTTTTGCCCTCGAGTCCTTACCATCAATGTATTGATGTGGGGGCGAGCCGACGGCATAGGGTTCTACCAGCCCGCCGCAGGCGGGCTGGCAACTAAAATTTAATGTGGGGATTTT
>JBAMLS010000006.1:0-27237 GCA_039793445.1 Minisyncoccales bacterium
TTTATTATTTTATTTATTTTATTTTTCTTTTATTTTACAAGAGCCCAAGAGCAAAGAAGTTGTTGCATATTAAAATATACTGTTCAAAATGAAGGTTTAAAATGTCATTCTAAGGGTTCAACTGTTGCTGCGCCAAATTTAGAGAAAGCGAGCGAATGTATTAGTTCTTTAACGAGAGACCATGACTGTGACAATGAAACTAACTGTTATTGCGAAAATTCTTCTTCTTCTTGGGCGATGTTTTGCTTTTACGGCACAATAACTACGATTTCACATCTAATATTTTATATTATCTCTGTACCAGCTATTTTATTTTTTATTTGGGGCGCATTTTTGATGGTTTCTTCTTCTGGGAATCCAGAACAGTTTTCAAAAGGAAAGAGTTTTATAATTTTTACTTTAATAGGTTTTTCTATTGCTTTACTTTCTAAGTTTTTGCCAAATATTCTTCAGTTTTTTCTTGGTATGTGATATTATAAATTTATGAGTAAAAAAATTGTTTCATTAGCAATAATATTTTTATTAGTATCTCTTAATATTTTTGTTGTGGGAATTCCAATACTTAGCAGAGCAGAAGATGAAAATCCAAAAGAATGTTGTAAAATAAGGGTTACTTTTACAATTAAGCAACCAGATGGTAGTGACCTTCAAATTCAAAAAGGTAACTGTGCTGCGCCAAGCGGAGAGGCGGCGCAACAATGTGGCTGCCAGGGAGAGGGAAATATCTACGGACTTACAACCCCTGGCATTTGGTCTGTAATTTGTATTTTAAATAGTCTTTATTTGGTAACGAAATGGCTTTTTTATATTTTGACAACGATTTCTGTTTTTATAATTTTGATTGGCGCTTTTTTAATTATGGCTTCTGGCGGAGATCCCCAAAAATGGAAAAAAGGAAGAGATGTAATTTTTTATGCCTTAATTGGACTTGGCGTAGCTTTATTGTCTAAAGTGTTTCCATCATTAGTTAAATATTTTTTGGGTGTTTAAACTATGAAAAAGAATAAAAAAATTTTTTTATTCTTTTATTTAACTTTATTTTTTTTCCTTCCTTTAATTTCTTTTTCTGTTGATTTTAATGTTTCTAAAGGACCAGCTAAGTGTTGTGTTATTCAAAATAGAATTACTATAAATAATAAAACTTGTAATGGAAATACTATAGTTGCTGCTACTTCTGGTGATATTGCTGATTGTGGTAATTTATATTATTGTACCAATTCTGCTGATTATTGGGCCTCTTTTTGTGTTATAAATAGTATACTTTTAATTAGCAAATATCTATTTTATGGCGCCTTAATTTTATCTACTTTATTTATTCTTTATAGCGCTATTTTAATGGTTGTTTCTTTTGGTGATCCTCAAAAATTCAATCAAGGAAAAACAGTATTAATATTTGCTTTATTAGGTATGGGTATTGCTTTAATAGGAAAATGGCTTCCGAATATTGTTGGTTTCTTTATGGGTTTAGATGTAAAAATATAAATTGAGATTATGAGAAAGTTCAATAAAAAATATCTATTTTTTATTTTTTTAGGTCTTTTTTTAATATTTTTTTCTTTTTCGGTAAAAGGAGGAAGTTTAAAACAACCTTTTACTTGCTGTAAATTAGATAATAAAATTACTATAAAAGATATTACCTGTGTTGCTGGTTCTTATGCTGGTGATAATCTTGGTGGTATTCGATTAGGCTGTAATAGCAGTGTAAGTGAAGCTACTTCGTGTGAAGGAGCCATAAATAAGGCCTGTAAGAATTCTTATACCGTCCCCCCAAATAATTGTCCTGGTAGTACTTCTCCAAATCTTTGGCCTGTTTTTTGCGCTTTTGACGCTATTTTAAATGTCTCTAATCTTTTATTTAAAATTTTATTATTTGGTTGTGGAGTAATGATTATTTTTAGTAGTATATCAATAGTTTATTCTTCTGGAGATCCAAAAAAAATACAATTTGGAAAAAATATTTTACTTTACAGTATTATTTCTTTAGTTTTAGGTTTAGGTACAAAGTTAATTCCAGCTATTGCTTCTCTAATAATAGGAATAAAATATTAATTTTTTTGCCGGGGGTGGGATTTGAACCCACACAGGAAAAACCTACAAGGTCCTAAGCCTTGCGCGTCTGCCTATTCCGCCACCCCGGCATTAATTAAGGTTTTATTTTTACCTTAATTTCATTTTGGGGTAAAATTTCTTTTTTAGGAATTTTTATTACTATAAATCCTTTAAATAATTGAGCATTTATTTTTGTTAAATCAAGTTCTTTTGGAAGAATTATTTTTTTAAAAAAAGGACCCCAAAAAATTTCTTTTTTAATATAAACCTTATTTTCTTCTTCAAATATATTTTTTCTTTCTCCTTTTAAAATTAAAACATTATTTTCAATTGTTGTTTCTAAATCTTGAATATCTACACCAGCAACTGGAGCTAAAATGACAAATTCTTTTTCTGTTTGAAAAACATCAACCGCTAATTCACCATATTTTTGAAACGTTTGTTTTAAATCAAATTTATTTTTTTCTGGTTTTTGTTTTTTAAAGAAATTCATATATTTATTTTACAAATACCTTTAAATTGGCGCATTTTTGATAAACCCTTGGATAAAAATATAGCTAGCATTATTAAAATTATAATAGGAATGATAATTTTTTCAATGTTTTGAAAATATCTTAAAGAAAAATTATACAAACCATGAAGAAAAGATACAAATAAGATGCCTTTTAAAAAATATATTCTTCTTTTTTTTAGATGATAAAAAGATAAAGCAATAAAATATCCAAAAACTCCAGAGCATAAGGCATGTAAAAATGTTGCGCTTATAAATCTTAAAAAAGTAAATAAAATTGTGTCAAAAATTGGAACAGAAGGGAAGCGATAATATAAAATAAGAGTATTTTCTAAAGCAACGAAACCCAAACCTGAAATTATCATATATAAAATTAAATCTAATGGTTCGTCTAATTCTGAATTTCTAAAAACACCAATTTTTACCGCTAAATATTTTACATATTCTTCAACAAAGGCGCCAAATAAAAAAGTACTGATAATATCTCCGACTTTTATTTTTTCTAATGTTTTTTGCAAAATGATTGCCCATAAACCCGAAATAACACCATAAATGAATATTTTTATTATCATTTTATTAGATTCTGGATGGGCGTCTTTTTTTAAATAAAAAGAAAGCCAAATTAAACTTGGTAGAATACCTAAAATGTAAAGATAAATCATAAATTAAAAAGAAATTGGTTCGGGCCAATTTTCTACCATTAAAAAATCCTTTTTATTTTTTATTGCTAATTTCTGATAAATTTCTTCAGTAATAAAGGGTAAAAAGGGATGCAATAATTTTAGATAGGTTATTAAGGAAAATAAAAGTATTTTTTTTGTATTATTTTCTAATTTTTTATTTTTAAGTTGTATTTTTGCCTTTTCAATATAAAGATCGCAAAATATATGCCAAAAAGATTTTCTTAAATATTGGGCGGCAAGATGAAATTTAAAGTTATCTAAATATTTTGTTGTAAATTTTATCGCCCTGTTTAATTCTTTTAAAATCATTTTATCTGCTTTTGTAAGTTTTATTTTTTTAAAATCGTTTTCTGAGATTTTTTGAGGTAACTTTTCTTTTGTTAAAATAAATCTTGAAGCATTCCAAATTTTATTTATAAAATTTCTTTGACTTTTTATTTTTTCTTCTGATAAAACTGGATCTTGGCCTAAATCTTGAGAAAAAATTAAAGCAAATCTTAATGAATCTGCTCCAAAATCTTTAATCACCGCTAAGGGATCAATAACATTCCCTTTGGATTTTGACATTTTTTGTTTATCTTTATCTCTTACCATACCGTGCAAAATTACCTTTTTAAATGGAGGTTTTTTTGTAATGTAAAAGCCCATCATAATCATTCTTGCTACCCAGAAAAATAAAATATCTTTGCCGGTTTCCATTACAGAAGTAGGATAAAAATATTTAAAATCTTTACTATTTGGATATCCTAAAGTAATATAAGGCCATTGACTTGAAGAAAACCAGGTATCAAAGACATCTTCTATTTTTTTAGGATTACATTTCTTGCAAAGTGGACAATTTTTGGGCTTTTTTTTGCTTACAAAATAAGGAAATTCTATTTTATCTTTTAAATTTTGACATTCATAAATAGGCATTTCTATACCCCAAACAATTTGCCTTGAGATATTCCAGTCTTTAATATTATTTAACCAATGAAAATAAATTTTTTTAAAATAAGAAGGAAAGAAAATAATTTCTTTTTTCTTAACAACTTTTATTGCTTCTTTTGCTAATGGTTTCATTTTAATAAACCATTGTTTTGAAAGTATTGGTTCTATTGGATTTTTGCATTTGTAGCAAACCCCAATTTTTAAATTATAATCTTCTATTTTATCTATTAAATTTTCTTTTTCTAAAATTTCTAAAAGTTTTTCACGACATTCTAAAGTAGTTAAACCTGCAAATTCTTTTCCTGCAGTTTCTAACATTTTTCCGTCCTCTCCGATAACTTTAATTTTTTCTAAATTATGATCTAAAGCAACTTCAAAATCTAAAGGATCGTGAGCTGGTGTTATTTTTACTGCGCCTGTGCCAAATTCTTTATCCACTCTTTTATCTTGGATAATTCTTAACTCTCTATTTAAAATTGGTAAAATAGCAATTTTGTTTATGAGATTTTTATATCTTTCATCTTCTGGATTTACAGCAATAGCTGTATCTCCCAACATTGTTTCCGGTCTTGTTGTCGCTACTTCAATAAAGCCGCTATCTTTTAGAGGATATTTAATATAATAAAGTTTTCCTTTTCTATTTTCATAAACAACTTCTAAATCAGATAAAGAAGTACCATGAAAAGTGCACCAATTTACAATTCTTTCTCCGCGGTAAATTAAACCATCTTTAAAAAGAGTAATAAAAGTATCATATACTTTTTCTACTAAACTTTTTTGTAAAGTAAATTTTTCTTTTGACCAATCACAAGAAGCGCCAAGGACTTTTAATTGTTTTTTTGCTATTTTTTTATGTTTTTGACAAAACTTTAAAAGCATTTTTCTAAATGTTTCTTTATCAAAATCAAATCGTGTTTTCCCTTCTTTTGCTAATTCTTTTTCAAAAACAACTTGAGTTTCAAAACCGGCATGATCAAAACCGGGTAACCATAATACTTCTTTTCCTAACATTCTTTGATAGCGTATTAAAATATCTTGTAAAGAAACAAAAACAGCGTGACCTATATGTAGTGGTCCATTTGCGTTTGGAGGTGGCATTATAATTGAAAATGGTTCCTTTTTATCATTTGGTTTCGCTTTTAAATAGCCAGATTTTTCCCAAAGTTTATAAATTCTTTTTTCTACTTTTTTTGCTTTAAAATTCTTTTCCATCATATATTTAGATTTGGTTTTGCTGTTATTTTACCATATTTTTTAAAATTCATAAAATTAATTTCTAAATATCCTGTTAGAGCAACCATAGCCCCATTATCTGTGCAATATTCTCTTTCTGGTAAAAAAAGATCTACATTTAATTCTTTAGAAAGTAAAGTTATTTTTTCTCTTAAAAGTTTATTTGAAAAAACACCACCTCCTGTTAAAAGGGTTTTAATATTTAAATCTAAAATCGCTCTTTTTGTTTTAATTAAAAGAGAATCAAATACCGCTTCTTGTATTTCTTTTGCCATTTCTTGTTTATATTTTAGAGAATTTCTAATTTCTTTCGGTCTTTTTGAAAAATCATAATAAACAGCTGTTTTTAAACCGCTAAAACTAAAATCATAATTTTTTTGATAAATCATTGGTCTTGGTAATTTTATATTAAAAAAATTTGATTTACAATTTAGGGCTAATTTTTCAATTTGGGGACCGCCAGGATAGGGGAGACCTAAAATTCTTGCTGTTTTATCCAAACATTCACCAGCAGCGTCATCTTTTGTTTGTCCTATTGTTTTTATATTTTTAAAACTTTTTAATAATAATAATTGAGTATGACCTCCAGAGACAATTAAACCTAAAGCGGGAAACAAAATTTTTGGTATCTTATCAAAAGATAGAAAAGAAGAGAATAGATGAGCTTTTATATGATTTATTGGCAATATTTTTGTCTTTGAAACTAAAGATAAGGCTTTTGCAAAATTTATTCCAACAAAGAGACAAGGTTCTAAACCTGGTCCTTGGGTAATAGAAATTAAATCAATTCTACTAAATCCATATTTCTTAAAAAATTCTTTAAAGTTTATTAATAATTCTTCATCTCTTTTTAGAATATTTTCTATATTTTTAAAATTTAACTTAAAAGTTTTTCTTTTTAAAAGGTTTGCATTTTTTAAAGCTTCTTTAAAAATTATAATTAAATTTTTTTGATGTTCTCTTTTTGCTAAAGAAGGAAAAACACCACCGTATTTTTGGTGTATTTTTACTTGAGAAGAAATAACATTTGCTAAAACTTTTATTTTTTCTTTTTTTATTTCTAAAATAGCAATAGAAGTTTCGTCGCAAGAAGTATCAATACCTAAAATTTTCATAAATTAAATTTTTAAACTAAATTAAATTTTTTAAATATTGAAAATTCATTTTATCTTAAATATTGAATTTTTTCAATTTTTTTGATATTATTTATTTTATGGCGCTATCGTCTAACGGCTAGGACGTTTGGCTTTCAATCAAACAATCCGGGTTCGACTCCCGGTAGCGCCGCTTTTTATGTCATCTTTAGAAAATTTGGATATTGCTTCTTGGAAAGATTTAACTAACAGAAAAGATAAAATTTTTTATAGATTTTTTGAAATTTTACCTGGTATTTTAAGTTTATCCACTCTTTTTTTTGCAGTCTTTTTTTCCTATTTTAAACCGGCTTGGGTTGCTTATTTTATTATTGCCTTTGATGTTTACTGGACATTAAAGGCTTTTAATTTAATTTTTTATCAAATAGTCTGTTTTAAAAAAATGCAAAAAAATTTAAAGATCAACTGGAAAGAGGAATTTCAAAATACTTTTCCAAATCAAGAAATGTTTCAGGTAATTATTTTACCAACCTATAAAGAACCATGGAAAGTAATACAAGATACTTTAAGTAGTATAGCAAATTGTAGTTATCCAAAAGATAAAATTATTTTTGTATTAGCCCAAGAAGAAAGAGCTGGTAAAGAACATTATGAAAAAATTAGAAATCTCGCCCTCAAACACTATGGAAATTCATTTTTTAAATTTTTAGTTTCATTACATCCAGCTAATTTAGAAGGAGAATTTCCGGGAAAAGGCGCTAATGTTAGATATGCTGGAAAAATAGTAGAAGATTTTTTTAAAAAGGAAAAATTGCCAATTTCAAAAACCATCGTTTCTATTTTTGACTCTGATACTAAAGTTTTTCAAGATTATTTTTATAAATTAGCTTTTGATTTTTTAGATTCTAAAAATCCATATCGTCAGAGTTTTCAACCAATACCCATATACCATAATAATATTTGGGTAGCCCATGCAATAAGCAGAGTTGTTGCTGTGTCAAATACTTTTTGGCAAATGAGAATGCAAGAAAAACCAGAACATTTAGTAACTTATTCTTCTCATTCTATGGCTTTATTAACATTTTTAGAGGTTGGATTTCCTCATAATGTTGTTTCTGATGATTCTAGAATATTTTGGAAATGTTTTTTTAAATATAATGGTAAATATTCAGTAAAATCTCTTTTTTATCCAGTTTCAATGGATGCCGTTGAGGCAGAAAATTTATCAAAAACATTAATTTCGCTTTATAAACAACAAAGAAGATGGGCTTATGGCGTTATTGAAATTCCCTATGTGGCATTTGGTTTTTTAAAAAATAAAGAAATACCTTTTATAAAGAAAATTTCTCATATGTTTAATTTAATAGAAGGCTTTTGGTCATGGGCTTGTGCTTCTTTGCTAATTTTATTATTGGGATGGCTTCCCGTATTTTTGGGCGGTCATAATTTTAAAGTGACAATTTTATCTTTCAATTTACCAAGACTTACCTCAAAAATTATGACTTTTGCCGCTATTTCTATGTGTTTTTCTGCTTTGATTAATATTATTTTTTTACCGCCAAGACCAAAAGAAATAAAACCAATTAAAAAATTATCGATGCTCTCTCAGTGGATTTTTCTTCCTATTTCTTTAATAGTTTTTGGCGCCCTACCCGCTCTTGATGCTCAGGTAAGATTACTTTTAGGAAAATATTTAGATTTTTTTGTAACTCCAAAAGAAAGAAAATTATAATTTATTCTAAATGAATTTTTTCTTTTGTTGATAATAAACTATTTTTAAGAAGGGGATATTTTGAAAGGGCTGGATCTTCTAATAATATTTTTTTAGCTAAATTTCTTGTCATTTCTACTAATTGAATATTTTCTAAACTTTTCATTAAAAAATCTGGAATACCCCATTGTTTTTTTCCCATTAAACTTCCTGGACCTCTTATTATTAAATCTTTTTTACTTAATTCAAAACTATCTTTTGCTTCTAAAATTGCCTTTAATCTTTGAATTACTTTTTTGCTTTCAGAATTAGTTACTAAAAAACAATAAGATTGTAAATCTGATCTTCCTACTCTTCCTCTCATTTGATATATTTGAGCTACACCAAATCTTTCTGCCCCTTCTATTACCATTACAGTAGCATTTGGGATATTAATACCAACTTCAATTACAGAAGTAGATACTAAAATATCAATTTTTCCTTTTTTGAAATTTTGCATTATTTTTTCTTTTTCTTTTGGCTTCATTTTACCATGTAATTTTGCGACTTTTAGATCGGGAAAAATTTTTTTTGAAAGTTTTTCATATTCTTCTTCAACTGCTTTTACATCTTTCCATAGATCTATTTTGGAATTTTCATTAGAATTATTTTTAGGTTGAATCCGGGGGCAAATTACAAAAATTTGATGGCCTTTTTTTACTTCTTCTCTTATAAAATCATATAATTTTTTTATTTCCGAGGGTTTAATAACTTGGGTTATTATTTTTTTTCTTCCTTTTGGCATTTCATCTAATATAGAAATATCTAAATCGCCATATAAAGTTAAAGCTAAAGTTCTTGGTATGGGAGTGGCTGTTAAAGATAAAAAATGGGGCAAGAGCGATTTTTCTTCTCTTGTTTTTTTACATAGTTTTGCCCTTTGTTCTACGCCAAAACGATGTTGTTCGTCTATTATTACTAAACCTAATTTTTTAAATTTTACATTTTTTTGAATTAAGGAGTGAGTGCCAATTAAAAGATCAATTTCTCCATTTTCCGTTTTTTCTAAAAGTTTTTTTCTTGAAATTTCTATTGTTTCTCCTTTTAATTTTGTTGCCATAATTTTATCTTCTTTTGAAGTTAAAAGAGCGATTTTAAATTTATATTTTGAAAGTAAATTAGAGATTTCTTTGAAATGTTGTTTTGCTAAAATTTCAGTTGGCGCCATTAAAGCGCATTGCCAATCTTGTTTTATTGTATTTAATATAGCAATTGTAGCTACAACTGTTTTTCCAGAACCAACATCACCCTGTAATAATCTAGAAGCCGGTTTGCCTTTTTCTAAATCTTTTAAAATTTGGAAGGCTGCTTTTCTTTGAGCATTAGTTAATTTAAAAGGAAGAGAATTTACAAAATCTTTAATAATATCTATTTTTATTGGTATTATTGGCGCTATTTCTTTTTGTAATCTTATTCTTTCGCTTAAAACGGCAAGTTCTAATAAAAATAATTCTTCTAAAGAAAATCTTTCTTTTGCCTTTTTAACTAATTCCAAAGAATCTGGGAAATGAATTTGCCAAAAAGCTTCTTTTCTTGATAAAAAATTATTTTCTTTTATTATTTCTTGGGGTAAGATTTCGGGAATATTATTTCCCAATAAAAGAAGAGTTTTTTTGATTAAAGCTCTTATAAATTTTGAAGAGATTCCCTTTGTTTGCTCATAAATTGGAATAATTCTTCCTAAATGGGTTAGGTCTTTGCCCTCTTCTATTTTTTCAAAAATGGGATTTGGAAGATAGAGTTTATTTTTTGATAAAATTAATTTTCCAGCAAATAAAACCTCATCACCCTTTTTTAGTAAATTAGCGATATATGGTTGTCCAAACCAAAGTGCTTCTATTGCCGAGGATTCGTCTTTAATTAAAGCTCTTACAATGTTAATTCTTTTATTTTTAGTTACTTCTTTTTTAAGATCAACTATTTTACCTAAAATTGTACCTTGTTCATTTATTTTTAAATTAGCAATAGGAGAAATTTTTGAAAAATCTTCATACCGAAAAGGAAAATAAAAAAGAAGATCTTTTATGGTCTTTATCTTTAATTTTAATAATTTTTTTGCTAAAATATTTCCAATACCTGGTACTTCTTCAATTTTTGAATCTAAAGTTAAATTCATAAAGGTTTTTTAAATTAATAACTTATGGATAAAAAAATTTTACATATTATTTTAGGAGCAATTATTGTTTTTGGTCTTTTGGCTGGTACGATTTTCTTAGAAAATTATATTATTAGATGGAAAGAAAGTAAAAGATTAAAAGAAGAATACGAGAAATCGCTTGAAAAATTTAATTCTACTTTTTCCGAAGAAGAATATTATCAAACTACATTAAAAGAGGAAACCACAACAGAAAATTTGCAAGAATCAGAATCTATAGCTACTAGTACCCCTTCCTCACCAACTACTACCTCCACCACTACTACCTCCACCACTACTACCTCCACCACGCCCGTTACAGAAGTTCCATTTTAAATTATCTTATTTCTCTCCATTCAATATCAGAAGGATTGCCATTAAATTCAAGCCATTCACCATCTTCATTAATTACATACCATTTTTTTCTTGTTTCTGACCAGATCATTGGATTTCCTTGAAAATAAGGTTTTTTGATAATTTCTTTTGGCTTTAATCTATCTAATTCTAACCACTTTTTAAAAACTGTTTCAATCGAATAGTCTAAATTTCTTGATTTTGCCCATTCGGCAACTTTTTGAATTGCTTCCTTTGCTTTTTCTAAAGAGCCTGATAATTCTAATAATTGTTTTGCCGGTTTTGTATATCTCGAATAAATAATTTTTCCCTTTTTTGAATTTTCTTTTAATTCTTTTAAAGAAATACCCTTTGTTTCAAAATAATAAGTAATGACCGCTCTTATTTTTGTTTTTTCTTTTAACTCTTCATAATATTTGATTTTTTTCTTTAAGAGAAACTCTTCTATTTTATTAGCAATGCTTTTACCTATACCGGGAATTTTTTCTAACCCCTTTTTTCCATTTTTTTTATAAATTAAAGATATATTTTCTTTTAAATTCTCTAAAGATTCAGCCGCTTTTAAATATGCTTTTGGTTTAAAAGGAATACTATTAATTTCAAGCATTTTTGCAATATCTCTAAAAATTTCCGTTAATATTTTGTTTATCTCTTTTTGATTTTCTTTCATAATATTTTTAAATCTAAATTATCATTTTCTAAATCTAAAGTAGCAAAAGAGGCTCGATAATATAAACCAGCAACATTTCCTGGATTTATTATTTTTGTATTTCCTATTTTTCTTTCCAAAGGTTTATGTAAATGGCCATAAAAAATAAAATCATATTTATTTTCTTTGGCTAATTTAAAGGCGATATCTGGAAAATGGGAAATTGCGATTTTTTTATTATTTATTTTTATTCTTTGATAAATTTCGCTTGCCTTTAATTTTTTTTGAATGGTTTTTTTATTTTTTTCTATTGTTTCAAAAAGAGAAAAATCTTTATCTACATTTCCTATTGCTAAATACACCCTTCCATTAAATTCTGTTAAAATTTTATTTAAGGTTTCGAGATGAACGACATCGCCGCAATGTAAAATAATTTTTATTTCTTCTTCTTTAATTATTTCTAAAGTTTTTTTAATATTTTCCAGGTTGTCGTGAGTATCAGAAATTATTGCAATTTCCATAATTTAATTTTTTAAAATAATTTTTATTTTAAAATTAATTTAATTTTTTAAAATAATTTTTATTTTAAAATTAAATTCAAATCTGCGCCACACTTTGGACATTTACCTTCTTTATCATAGCGATGAATAAGATAATTTTTTCTTTCAATACAAAGTGTACCACATTTTGGGCAAAAGGTATTTTCAGAATCTAAATAGGGTATATTACCTGTATAAACATATTTTAAACCAATTTTTTTTCCAATTTGATAGGCTTTTTTTAAAATTTCAACTGGCGTGTCAGGCAAATTTTGCAATTTCCAGGAGATAGCGCCTGAAAATTGAGTAATATGCCAGGGGGTTTCTGATCCCAATTTTTCTTTAATAAATTTTGCTATATCTTTAAACATTTCTTCTGAATCTGATAAAGTAGGAATAACTAAAGTAGTAATTTCTAACCAAACTCCTGATTTTTTCATTAATTTCGCTGTTTCTAAAACAGGTTCTAATCTTGCCCCGCACACTTTTTGATAAAATTCCTCAGAAAATCCTTTGATATCAATATTAATTGCGTCTAAATAGGGTACGATTAATTTTGCCGCTTTTGGCGACATAAACCCATTTGAAACAAAAACATTTTTTAATCCTGCATTTTTTGCTAATTTCATTGTGTCTAAAGCAAATTCAAAAAAAATTGTAGGTTCTGTATAGGTGTAAGAAATACTTTCTAAATTATTTTTAAGAGCCATATTTACAATATCTTCTGGTAAAATATCTTCTCCTGGTATTTCTTTACTATTTTTATACCCCTGAGAAATATCCCAGTTTTGACAATTTAAACAAGAAAAATTACAGCCCACAGTAGCTAATGAAAGAGAATAAGTTCCTGGTAAAAAATGAAAAAGAGGTTTTTTTTCAATAGGATCAATATTTAAAGCAATTATTTTTCCATAATTTAGGGCATAAAGTTTACCATTAATATTTTCTCTTACCCCGCATTTTCCTCTTTCTCTTAAACCCAAAATACAGTAATGAGCGCAAGTTTGACATTGAACTTTTTTATGAGGTAGTTTTTTATAAAGATAAGCCTCTTTCATAAATTATTTGTAAATTTTATCATTTTTTATAAAATAAATAAATATGCTTCATAGAGTATTTATCGCCATTGAATTACCTAAAAATATTAAAGAAGAGTTAGGTTCTTATCAAAATGAATTTAAACAAATTCTACCAGCTAAATGGGTAGAACCAGAAAATCTTCACATTACTTTAGCTTTTTTAGGTAATCAAACAGATGAGAAAATTTTAAAGATAAAAGAGATTTTAAGGAATATAACATCTAATTTTTCTCATTTTAATTTAGAAACTAAAAAAATTGTTTTTGGACCAGAAAAAAACTATAATTTTGAAAAATTAAATAAAATTCCAAATCTTATTTGGGTTGAAATTCAAAAAAATGAATTGATAAAAGAGCTGTATCAAAAAATATATGATAATTTGAAAACTATTAATATTTTTTTAGAAAATAGAGAATTTATTCCTCATAGTACTTTGTGTCGTCTTAGAACATGGGAGTTTAAAAGATTAGATTTAGATGAAATTTTAAGTTTAGAAAGAGATATTTTTTTATCTTTTAAAGTAGATAAAATAGTTTTAATGGAAAGTATTTTAAAAAGAAAAGGACCCGAATATAAAGTTTTAGAAACTTTTAATTTAAAATAAATTTATGAAAATTCATTTTATTGGTATTGGAGGAATTGGTGTTTCGGCTTTGGCTAAATATTATTTAGAAAATGGAGTAAAAATTTCTGGTTTTGATTTGAATTCATCTGAAATAACTGAAAATTTTAAAAAGTGGGGAGTTAAAATTTTTATTCAAAATTCAAAATTAAAGTATGAAAAAGAAAAATTGAAAGCTGAAATTAAAAATTCTGATCTTATAATTTATAGTCCTGCTGTTTCTAAAGATGATTGGCAAATTAAATTAGCAAAAAAAATAAAAATTAAATGCCAAAGTTATCCAGAAGCCTTGGGCGAATTAACAAAAAAATATTTTACAATTGCAGTCTGCGGAACGCATGGCAAAAGCACAACTACGGCTTTAATTGGTCTTATTTTAACTAAAGCAAAGTTGGATCCTACAGTTATTGTTGGTACAAAATTAAGAGAATTTCAAAATTCAAATTGTAGAGTAGGGAAAAGTAAATATTTAGTAATAGAAGCAGATGAGCATTTTGCTTCTTTTTTAAATTATTGGCCTAAAATTATTGTATTAACAACATTAGATCCAGATCATTTAGATTTTTATAAAAATTTTAAGAATTATATTAATGCTTTTAAAAATTTTGTTTCTCATTTGCCAAAAGAGGGCTTTTTAATTTTAAATTTTGATGATAAAAATATTAGAAGAATATTTTCTAAGATTAAAATTAAAAAAAATTGGTATTCTCTAAAAGAAGAAAAAGCAAAAAAAATAAAAAAAATACTTAAGATACCAGGAGATTTTAATGTTTCAAATGCTTTTGCCGCTTTTAAGGTGGCAAAAATTTTGAAAATAAAAGAAGATATTATTTTGAAAGCTTTATCCCAATATCGAGGATCTTGGAGAAGATTAGAGGAAGAAAAAATTTTTATAAATGGAAAAAATGTAAAATTAATTTCAGATTATGGCCATCATCCAACAGAAGTAAAAGTGACGTTAGAAGCAATAAGAGAGAAATATAAGAACAAAAAAATATTATGTGTTTTTCAACCACATCAATATCAGAGAACTTATTATTTGTTTAATGATTTTGTAAAAGTATTTAGAAATCTAAAATTAGATAAAATAATTATTACCGATATATATACAGTACCTGGGAGAGAAGAAGAATCAATTATTAAAAAAATTTCTTCAGAAAAATTAGTAAGAGAAATTAAAAAAGATCAAAAAGTAGATTATATAGACTATATTCCAAAACAAAAATTAGTAAATTTTTTAAAAGAAATTATTCCAAAATTTAATTATGATATTTTAGTGATTATGGGAGCTGGAGATATTTATAAATTAAAAGATGATTTTAAAAATAACTAAAAATTAGTTTTTTTATTGAATTTTAGCGATTTTCAGGTTAAAATTTAAATTATGTTAGAAAAAACGGAAAACAAAATAGACATTTTGTTAACTAGAGGAGTTGAAGAAATAATAGAAAAAGATAGTTTAATTTTAAGATTAAAATCTAAAAAGAAGCTTATAATAAAACATGGTATTGATCCTACTGGGCCTAAAATACATTTAGGTCGAGCTTTGCAATTTTGGAAATTGAAAGAGTTTCAAGATTTAGGTCATAAAGTTGTTTTAATTTTAGGTGATTTTACCGCTCAAATAGGCGACGCTTCCGATAAATTATCCCAAAGGAAACCACTTTCTGAAAAAGAAGTAAAAGAAAATATGAGAGATTATAAAAAGCAAATAGGTAAAATTTTAGATCTTAAAAAAACTGAAATTTATCGAAATAGCCAATGGCACAATAAAAGTTCATTAAAAGATATTGTTAAAATTATTCAATATTTTACCGCTCAGCAAATGATTCACCGGAAAAACTTCCAGGAAAGATGGGAAAGGGGAAATCCTATATCTTTGGCTGAATTATTATATCCAATTTTGCAAGGAATAGATTCTTTAATGATAAAAGCCGATGTAGAAGTAGGTGGTTCTGATCAGCTTTTTAATTTAAAAATTGGTAGAGAAATTCAAAAACTTTTTGGCCAGAAACCTCAAGATATTATGACTTTAGAATTATTACCAGGATTAGATGGCCAAAAAATGTCTACTTCTGTTGGTAATGTTATAAATATTTTAGATAAACCAGAAGAAATGTATGGAAAATTAATGTCTATGAGAGACGAAGCTATTTTACCTTATTTAAAACTTCACCCAATTTTAAATGAACAACAAAGAAAAGAATTAGAGGAAAAATTAAAAGATAAAAATATAAATCCTAAAGACATTAAAGAAATTGTTGCTTTTGAAATTACAAAATTATATTGTGCCGAGAATCTTGCAAGAAAAGCAAAAGAAAATTTTGAAATACTTTTTAAGAAAAAACTGACACCAGATAACATTCCAATTTTTGAAATAAAAAAGACAAATTATCCAATTTTAGATTTACTTTTTGATACAAAATTAGTATCTTCGAAATCTGAAGCAAAAAGATTAATTTTACAAGGTGGTGTGAAAATAAATGATAAAGTTGAGAAAGATTTTCAAAAAATTTTAGAAATTAGAGATAATATGATAATTAAAATAGGAAAAAGGAAATTTTTAAAATTAAAAACAAAATAAATATGCAAAGAATTTTTACAATAGAGACTTTAAATTATTTAAATAAGACCGTAAAAGTTGCTGGTTGGGTTCATAATAGAAGAGATCATGGAAAAGTAATTTTTATTGATTTAAGAGACAAAGAGGGAATAATTCAAATAGTTTTTACCCCTCAAATTGGAGAAAAATTTTATAATTTAGCAAAACAGTTAAGACAAGAATGGGTAATTGAAGTAATAGGAGAACTTTTAGAAAGGCCTGAAAATTTAAAAAATAAAAATTTAGAAACTGGTAATATAGAAATTCAAGCAAAAGAACTAAAGATTTTTTCTGAAGCAAAAACACCGCCCTTTGATTTAAATAGTTTAGGTTATGAGATTTCAGAAGAAAAGAGATTAAAATATAGATATTTGGATTTAAGAAGGCCGAGATTAAAAAGAAATTTACAATACAGATACGAGGTTATAAATTTAATGAGAAAATTTTTAAGAGAAAGAAAATTTATTGAAATTGAGACTCCAATTTTAACTAAATCAACTCCAGAAGGAGCAAGAGATTTTGTAGTGCCTTCAAGAATTTTTCCTGGAAAATTTTATGCCTTACCACAAAGTCCTCAACAATATAAACAGTTATTACAAGTAGCGGGATTTGAAAGATATTTTCAAATAGCCAGATGTTTTAGAGATGAAGATCAAAGAGGGGATAGACAGCTAGAATTTACCCAATTGGATATTGAAATGTCATTTGTAGAACAAGAAGATATTTTAAATTTAATTGAAGAATTATATATTCAGATTGTGAAAGAAATTTTTCCTCAAAAGAAGATTCAAAAAATACCTTTTCCAAAAATAACCTATAAAGAAGCAATGGAAAAATATCATTCAGATAAACCAGATATTAGAGAAAATAAAAATAATCCAGATGAATTAGCCTTTTTGTTTGTTATAGATTTTCCTATGTTTGAATGGAAAGAAACAGAAAAAAGATGGGAGGCGGTGCATCACCCATTTACAAGACCTCAAACTGAAAATATTAATGAAATTAAAGAACATCCTGATAAAATTTTGGCTTTTCAATACGATTTTGTTTTAAATGGCTATGAAATAGGAGGGGGGAGTTTAAGAATTTATAAAAGAGAAATGTTAGAAGCTATATTTGAAGTATTAGGTCATAAAAAAGAAGAAATAGAAAAACAATTTGGCCATTTATTAGAAGCTTTTGAATATGGTGTTCCTCCACATGGGGGAATAGCGCCTGGTATTGATAGATTTTTAGCTGTAACTTTAGGAGAACCAAATATCAGAGAGGTTATCGCTTTTCCAAAAACAGGCGACAGTAGAGATCCAATGATGAATTCTCCTTCTGAGATTGAAAAGGAACAGTTAAAAGAATTAAATTTATCAATTATTCAAAAAAGAAAATAATGAAAAATAATATAAAATTCTTTCTTGCTGGTTTTTTTATTAGTTCTTTGATTTTTAGTTTTTTGAATTTTTTTTATAATAATAACTCATCTAAAATAAAAGAAAATTTAGGAATTAGAGATCAGACAATTATAAAAGGAGAAATTTCTGCAAATATTCAAAAATCTGAAAATTTTAATGATAAAAAAATTAATATTAGCGAAATTAAAAATTATCCAGAAATTTCTGCAACGAGTGCGATTTCTCTAAAATTATCTAATGATATTGAAGAAATTATTTTTCAAAAAAATATTAATCAAAAATTGCCAATTGCTTCTTTAACAAAATTAATGTCAGCTATTATAGCAGTTGAGTTTTTAAATCCCCAAGAAACAATAAAAATAGATGAAGAAATTATAAATCAACCTGAATCAATAGGAGAATTAAAAATAGGCGACATTTTAAACAGGGATGAGTTACTGGAAATTATGCTTTTAGAGTCTAGTAATGATGCAGCTTTTGCGATAGCAAAAATAATAGGAGTAGATGGTTTTTTACAATTAATGAACTGGAAGGCAAAAGAACTTTCCATGGAAAATACTTATTTTTTTAATCCCACAGGAATTGATGAAGAAAAAACAAATTATTCTACAGTTTTTGATTTAACTAAGTTAGCAAAAGAAATAATAAAACAAAAGGAAATAATGGATATTTTGTCTAAAAAAGAATATCCACTTTATCTATCAAATGGAATATTTCACCATACTTTAAAAAATACAAATGAATTATTAGGCGAAATACCTGGTATTATTGGGGGTAAAACCGGCTATACCGAAAAAGCAAAAGGTTGTTTGTTAGAAATTATGAAAGCAAAAGAAAATGGGAAAAATATCTTTATTATAAATATTATTTTAGGATCAAATGATAGATTTACCGATATGAGAAAAATAATTAACTTTTTAAATGAAAATTTTAATTTTGAATATTAATTATGATAGGCCCCATTGAAATAAATGCTTTAAAAATTTTCATTTTATCTTTACTTTCTTTTTTACTTTCTTTTTTCTCAGCTCCTTTTTTAATTCGTTTTTTATATTATTATAAACTCTGGAAAAAAAAAGTAAGGGAGGTAGCAATTGATGGAAACAGAGCAAGTGTTTTTTTTAAATTACATAAAGATAAAGAAGTTGGTACACCAAGAATGGGGGGATTATTAATTTGGGTTCCTATTATAATTTTGGCTTTCTTATTTTCTTTTTTATCTCATTTTAATTTTTTTTGGTTTCAAAAATTGAATTTTTTATCAAGAGAACAAACTTGGTTACCTTTGGCTGCTTTATCTATTGCTTCTTTACTTGGATTAGTGGATGATATTTTGCAAGTTTTTGGAAGAGGAAAATATATTGGTGGAGGTTTAGATTTAAAAATTAGATTTTTTATAATTTTTTTAATTGGTTTAGTTGGTGGATGGTGGTTTTATTCAAAACTTGGAGTTGATACTATTTTTATACCAATTTTAAAGATAAATTTAAAATTAGGAATTCTTTTAATACCATTTTTTATAATTGTAACTTTGGCTTGTTGGGCGGGAGGAGTAATAGATGGTCTTGATGGTTTAGCTGGTGGTTCTTTTTTGCCTATTTTTGGTGCTTTTATGATTATTGCTTTTTCAAGGATGCAATATAATCTTGCGTCTCTATGTGGGGCGCTATTGGGTTCACTGTTAGCATTTTTATGGTATAATCTGCCTCCAGCAAAATTTTATATGGGAGAAACTGGAATGATGGGACTTTGTATAGTTTTGGCAGTGATATCCTTTTTAACTGATTCGGTCGCCGTTTTACCAATTATAGGTGGATTGTTAGTCATTGAAGTTGGATCTGTTTTAATTCAGTTATTTTCAAAAAAATTTTTAAAAAGGAAAATTTTTCTTTCTTCACCTATTCATCATCATTTAGAAGCTATTGGTTGGCAAAGAGAAACAATTGTAATGAGATTTTGGATTTTAGGTTTTATTTTTGCTCTCTTGGGTGTTGTTATAAGATTACTAAAATAAATTTATTATTAAAATTTATTATTATGAAAAAATATCTTTCTATAAGAGAAAACTATCCTGATTTTTATTTTAAAAACTTTGATTTTAAAAAAAGAGGACAAGATTTTTTTATAAATTTTTATTTTGAAGTACCTTCTAAAGAAGAAAAAAAGAAATTTAAATTTTGCCACCTAATTAAAATTAAAAATATTGATTTAGAAAAAATTAATAAAATTCCCCAAGAAACAATTGAAAATTTTATTTTTAATATTGGTATTTCTGAAATTTTAAATTATTGGAAATTGTTTTGTAGTAAAAATATTTTTCTACCGTTTTTTTTATCTGATGAACAATTAAAATTTTGGAAAAAATTTTTTATAAAATCGATGGGGCAATATTTTTTTGAAAATGAGATTAATTTTAAAGAAAAAAATTTTTTAAATTTTATTGTTGGAGAAAAAGAATATAAAAAAGAAAATATAAAATTAAAAGATAGATACCTTCTATCTTTAGGGGAGGGGAAAGATTCGATAACGTCTTTAGAAATTTTAAAAGATTATTTTAAAGAAAAATATAATGAAAAATTAGGAATTTTTCTTTTGAATAAAAATATTTTTCACGAAGACATAATATTAATTTCTAATATTAAAAATAAAATTTTTGTAGAAAGAATTTTAGATAAAAAATTATTTGAATTAAATAATAAAGGATTTTTAAATGGTCACATACCGATAACAGGAATTTATTCTTTTATTGGAAGTTTTGTTGCTTTAATTTTTGATTATAAGAATTTGGTTTTTTCTAATGAAAAAAGCACCTTTGAGGGGAATGTAAAATATTTAGGTACAGTAATAAACCATCAGTGGTCTAAAACTTTTCAGTTTGAAAATCTTTTTAGAGACTATCTTAATAATTTTTTAATTGAAGGTTTAAACTATTTTAGTTTACAGAGACCTTTATATGAAATTGAAATTGCAAGAATATTTAAAAACTTTCCTCAATATTTTTATTCTTTTTCAAGTTGTAATATTGTAAAAAAAATAACAAATAAAAGTATTTTTAATAAAAAATGGTGTGGTAAATGTCCTAAATGCCTTTTTGTTTTTATATTGTTATATCCTTTTTTGGGTAAAGAGGAAACAATTAAAATATTTGGGAAAAATCTTTTTAAAGATAAGAGTTTGAAACCATTATTAGAAAAAATGTTAGGGCTAAAAGGTTTTAAACCATTTGAGTGTCTTGGAACGAAAAAAGAAATTGAATTAGGGCTTTATTTGTCTTTATTAAAAACAAAAGAAGAAGGCAAAAAATTACCATTTTTATTATCTTTTTTTGAAAATTATATGTTAAAAAATGATAAAAATATTAAGCGAAGTGTAAATATCCTAACTTCTTTTGATAAAAAAAATAATATTCCCAAAGATATTAAATACTTTATATTAGAAAAATATGTTAAAAGAGTGGGAAAATAAAAAAATTTTAATTTTAGGTTTTGGTAAAGAAGGAAAAGATACTTATTTATTTTTAAGAAAAATTTTTAAAGATAAGATTTTGGGTATAGCAGATAAAAAAGAAAAAATTGAAGATAAAATTTTAAAAGGGGATAAGAAAATAAATTATCATCTTGGAAAAACATATTTAAAATCACTTAAAGATTACGATATTATTTTAAAATCACCCGGCATTCCTATTCATATACCAGAAATAGAAAGGGCTTTTAAAGAGAAAAAAATAACTTCTCAAACAGAAATTTTTTTAAAATTTTTAAGAAAAAAAGTTATAGGAGTAACTGGAACAAAAGGAAAAAGCACTACCTCTTCTTTAATTTTTCATGTTTTAAAAAATGCAGGTTTTAAGGTAAATTTAGTTGGAAACATAGGAACTCCAGTTTTAAATTTTTTATTGAAAAAAGAAAAAAACGATTATTTTGTTTCAGAATTGTCTGCTCATCAATTATATAATTTAAAAATTTCTCCTCATATTGCTATTTTTTTAAATTTTTATCCTGAACATTTAGATTATTATAAAAGCAAAAAAGAATATTTTAAGGCAAAGGCCAATATTGCAAAACATCAAGAGAAAGATGATTATTTTATCTTTAATGATTATCAAAAAATATTAAAAGATTTTTCTAAAAAAATTAAATCTAAAAAATATCCTATTTCTATTTGTAAAATTAAAAAGAATTGGATTTACTTTAAAAATAAAAAAATTATAGATATTAATAAAATAAGACTTTTAGGTGATCATAACCTAGATAATTTAAAATTTGTTATTATTTTAACAAAGATTTTAAATATTGATGACAAAATATTAAAAAGGGCAATTTATAGTTTTAAACCACTTTCTCACAGATTAGAATTTATTGGTAATTTTAAAGGCATTAAATTTATTAATGATTCTATTGCAACTATTCCAGAAGCTACGGTTTTTGCTATTTCTGCTATTAAAGATGTTGATACTTTAATTTTGGGTGGTTTTGATAGAAATTTAAATTTTAAGAAATTAGCAAAAGAAATAAAAAAAAGAAAAATAAAAAATTTAATATTTTTCCCAGATACGGGGAAAAAAATATATAATGAAATTTTAAAGATCAAGAAAAAATCCAAACATAAATTTTATTTTGTAGATAATATGAGAGATGCAGTAAAAATAGCATTTTTAGTTACAAAAAAAAGAAAAAGTTGTCTTTTATCGCCAGCATCCGCTTCTTTTAATCTATTTTCAGATTACAAAGAAAGAGGAAATCTTTTTAAAAAATATGTAAAATATTATGGAAGGCAAATTTAAAATTGATTATTTTTTTATTTTTTTAGTATTTTTTTTGCTTTTTTGGGGTTTTTTTGAAATTGTTTTAGTTTCTACCCCTTTTTCTTTAACAAGGTTTAGAAATCCATCATATTATTCATTTAGACAGTTAATTCATATTTTAATAGGTATAGTTTTTTCTTTTATAATATACATTTTGCCTTCTAATTTTATTAAAAGGCATATAAAAAAAATATTTCTTTTTAGTTTATTTTCTTTATTATTGGTTTTTTTCCCTAAAATTGGCCACCAAACCGGGGGAGCAGCAAGGTGGATCAATATTTTTGGTTTTTCCTTTCAACCATCTGAATTTTTTAAAATTACATTTATTTTATATATCTCTTTATGGTTAACAAATAGAGGGTTAGATACTAATATAAAAAAGAAAAAATATCTTTGGGAAACATTTTTTTATTTTTTTACTTTTATTTTAATAATATCTTTTTTATTTTATTTGCAGAAAGATATGGGAACTATGGTAGTTCTGGCGGTGGTTATTAGTCTTTTATATTTTTATTCAAGTAAAAATATTTTACAACCTATTTTTCTTATTATTTTAGAATTTGTATTGGGAATTATTTTTCTTTATTCTGAAGGGTATAGAATAGCGAGACTAAAGTTATTTTTAAACCCAAATGTTGATCCTTTAGGTTTAAGTTATCAGTTTTTGCAGGGATTATATGCCTTAGGTTCTGGCGGCCTTTTTGGAATAGAAAAGGGTTTTGCTTTTGGTTTAAGTAAACAAAAATTTGGTTTTTTGCCTCAGGCAATGGGAGATTCAATTTTTTGTATTATTGGTGAAGAATTAGGATTTTTGGGAACATTATTTTTGGTGTTGTTATTTTTGACTTTTTTTCTAAAAATTGTAAAATTATCTAATAAAATTGATAGTAATTTTGAAAAATTATCAGTAATTGGAATAGGGTTTTGGTTTATAATACAGGCATTTTTAAATATTGGCGGGCTTATAAGATTACTTCCTTTAACTGGAGTGCCATTGCCATTTTTTACTTATGGAGGTTCCCATATTATTGCTGAATTAATGGGAATTGGGATTATTTTAAATTTCTCAAAAAATTATGGCAAAAATTAAAATAGTTTTTACAGGAGGGGGAACAGCTGGACACATTTTGCCAATTTTAGCAATTAAAAAAGAATTGGAAAAATTAGACAAAAATCAGAATTTGAATTTTTACTATATAGGCCCAAAAGATAATTATATTAATAAAATTTTTAGTGGCGAAAATATTAAAATTAAAACAATAATTACTGGTAAAATTAGAAGATATTTTTCAATTTTAAATATTGTTGATTTTTTTAAATTTCCAATAGCTTTTTTGCAAGCAATGTTTTATTTATTTTTTATATCGCCAGATTTAGTTTTTAGTAAAGGGGGTTATGGTTCTTTTTTTGCCGCTCTTTCAGCTAGAATTTTACATATTCCCTTATTTTTGCACGAATCAGATGTAGTACCTGGTTTAGCTAATTTAATAGAGAGTAAATGGGCTCTGGAAGTTTTTACTTCTTTTGAAAAAACTGAAAAGATTTCTCCTTCAAAAATTATTTGGGTGGGAAATCCAATAAGGAAAGATTTATTAAAAATACCAAAAGAGGGCACCCAAAAAGTTTTTGGATTTGAAAAAGAAAGGCCATTAATTTTAATTTTAGGCGGTTCCCAGGGTTCGGAAAAAATTAATAATACAATTTTAAATATAGTTGAGGAGTTATCAAATGAATTTGAAGTATTACACCAAACAGGCAATTTACATTTTAAGAAGGTTAAAGCGGAAATTGAAATAGTTTTATCAAAAGATCAAAAAAAACATTACCATATATATCCATTTCTTGACGAAAAACAAATGGCAGAAGCTTTGTTTGTTTGCGATTTAGTTTTATCAAGAGCAGGTTCTGGCGCAATTTTTGAGATTACAGCCTTTGGTAAACCGAGTATCTTAATACCCTTGGCAAATTCAGCTCAAAACCATCAATTAAAAAACGCTTTAGAAGTTTTTCGAGCAGGCGCAGCAGAGCTTGTTGCAGAAGAAAACTTAAAATCACATTTTCTTTTAGAAAAAATAAGACATCTTATTTATAACCCCGCTTTGTTAGAAGTAATGAAAAAAAATGCTTTAGAATTTGCCAAACCCGAAGCCGGAAAAATAATCGCTTCTTATATCTTTGAATATTTATCTTTTAATTTTTAAAATTAAAATAATGATAGAAGATTTCCAACTTATTTCGCCAGGCAAAGTAAGAGTAAGATATGCTCCTTCTCCAACGGGACCTTTGCACATTGGCAGCGCTAGAACCGCTTTGTTTAATTTTCTTTTTTCTCAAAAATATAAAGGGACATTTATTTTGAGAATAGAAGATACCGATAAAGAAAGATCAAAAAAAGAATATGAAGAAGATATTATAAATTCTTTAAAATGGTTGGGTATTATTTGGCAAGAAGGTCCGGATATTGGAGGAAAATATGGCCCTTATAGGCAGTCAGAAAGAGTAGATATTTATAAAAAGTATATTAAAAAACTTTTAGATGAAGATAAAATATATCCCTGCTTTTGTTCTAAAGACGAATTAGAATCTTTTCGTCAGTATCAAATGAGTATAGGAAAAGCACCTATTTATTCTGGAAAATGTAGAAATTTGTCAAAAGAAGAAGTTAAAAAAAAGATGGAAAAAGGAATACCCTTTGTTTTACGTTTTAAAACTCCTTTAAATGAAAAAATAGTTTTTAAAGATTTATTAAGGGGAAAAATTATTTTCAGTACCGATGAAATAGGAGATTTTGTTATAGCAAAAGATTTTGAAACGCCACTTTATAATTTTGCGGCGATAATAGACGATTATGAAATGAGAATTTCTCATGTGATAAGAGGAGAAGACCATATTTCAAATACACCAAAACAAATTTTATTACAAAAAGCTTTAGGTATTGAGCCACCTTTATATTTACATATTCCTTTAATTTTAGGTCCTGATAGATCAAAATTAAGCAAAAGGCATGGGACAAAATCTGTTTTAGAATATAAAAAAGAAGGTTTTTTGTCTGAAGCAGTTATTAATTTTTTAGCGCTTTTGGGCTGGCATCCTAAAGAAGAAAAAGAAATTTTTTCTTTAAATTATCTTATAAATGAATTTTCAATAGAGGGGATTCAAAAGGGGGGAGCTGTTTTTAATAAAGAAAAAATGATTTGGTTAAATGGTTATTATATTAGAAAGTCTCCATTGGAAAAGATTGCTAATTTGGCTATTCCTTATTTAGTTGATGCTAAATTAATAAAAGCCGAAAAAATAGACGATTTTCCAAGTAATGAATTTTTAATTTTAGAAACAGGGAAAAAAGTAAATTTTGATTTTATTAAAAATATTATTTCCATTCATCAAGAAAGAATAAAAATTTTATCTGAAATACCAAATTTAGTAGATTACTTTTTTAAACAAAAAATTACTATAGATAAAGATTTATTAATATGGAAAGACGCTTCAGAGTTAGAGATAAAAGATTGTCTTATAAAAGTAAAAAAAATAATAGAAAACATTCCAGAAATTAATTTTAATAGAGAAAATTTAGAAAAAATTTTAAGCGAAGAATCTCTTAAAATCGGTAAAGGGGATAGAGGAAAGGTTTTGTGGCCCTTAAGGGTTGCTTTATCTGGAAAAAAAGCATCAGCTGGACCTTTTGATATTGCCACAATTTTAGGTAAAGAAGAAATATTAAAAAGAATTGAGGAAGCAATAAAAATATTATCTTAATTTTAAAAATGGAAAATAAAAACAAAAAAAATAATATAAAAATTATTTTATTTCTTTTTTTAATTTTTTTATTCTATTATTCTAAAACGAAAGCAAATTATAATAGTGATTTCGATTTTAAAAATTTTATTTTGAAAATAAAAGAATATATTTTCTATAAGACGGCTTTATTTTTATCCCAAATTCAAGAGAAAATAAAAGAGTTACCCGAAAAGTCTTTTATAAAAAAAGAAATAAGATTTTTAAAAGAAGAGTTCAAAAAAGAAAAAGAGGAGATGTTTTCAGATATTAAAAAACTTCTTTATTCTAAATTTCAACTGTCTTTACAAAAAAATTACACTCTTTTTTCTGAAAAATTTAAAACTTTTTTAAAAAATTTCAATAATAAAATTTTAAGATAAGATAAAAGAATAGGGGGTTGTATTTTTTTATTAATTTTGCTATAGTAATTATACTTCGCATAAGGTTTCTTTAGCGAAGTATAATATAATATTTCCTATATTTCATAGTTTATTCTTATTTTTTAGTCCCCTACTATTTTTTTAAAAAAAATAAGAAGACATAAAAAAATATGTTAGAAAATAATACAAATGAAAAAACAATTTTAGAATATATTCCCGATTTTTTAGAATACTTAGCGGTTGAAAAAAATTTAAGTAATAATTCTCAAATTACCTACCATCACCTTTTAAATAAATTTGCAAAATGGTTAGAAATTAATCATTTATCAAATATAAAACCTTCAGAACTTACTAAAGAACATATATGGAAATATCGTCTTTTTTTATCAAAAGAGCAAAAAGGTAATATTCAAAAGGAATCACTTAAAAGGTCTACCCAGAATTATTATTTAATTGTTCTTAGAAATCTTTTAAAATTTTTTGTAGAAAGAGAAATTAAGTCTTTAGCGCCAGAAAATATAAAATTAGGAAAAGAAAGAAAAGAAAAAACTATAAAATTTTTAACCTTAGATCAACTAAAAAAGCTTCTTTCTGCTCCAGATTCCAAGACTCAAACCGGTTTAAGAGATAGGGCAATTTTA
>JBAMLS010000006.1:27247-44988 GCA_039793445.1 Minisyncoccales bacterium
TTGTTTTCTACTGGTATGAGAGTGGCTGAACTTGTTTCTTTAAATAGAGATCAAATAAAAATTAAACCAGAAACAAAAGATTTGGAAATTAGTATTATAGGTAAAGGATCGAGAGAAAGAACAGTTTATTTTTCTGAAAGAGCAATAAATGCTTTAAGGGAATATTTAAAACAAAGAGAAGATAAAGAACCTGCTTTATTTATAAATTTTAAGGGCCCAAAAGAAACAATTTTAAAAAGATTAACTCCCAGATCTATTCAAAATATAGTCAAAAAATATTCAAAAATAGCCGGTGTCCCAATTAATACCACTCCTCATGTTTTGAGACATACTTTTGCTACAGATTTATTAATGCAAGGAGTAGATTTAAGAACAGTACAAGAATTTTTAGGTCATAAAAATATTTCTACTACTCAAGTATATACCCATATTACAAACAAAAGATTAAAAGAAATTCATAAAAAATATCATAGTTTATCTCAATAACTCTATTTTTTCAATTGTTAAAGGAGTCTTTTTGCTATATTCAGATACTAAATAACCAATAGCAAAAGAAAATAAAGATATTAAAAATATAATAATAGTCAAAAAAATTTTTTCTTTATTAATTTTGACAAAATTTTTAATTTTTGCTAATATCTGCATATAAGTTAAATTAAAATTATATGCCAAAAACTGGAAAATCTAGCACAGGAAAAAGAATGGGTAAACGCTCAAATCCTAAATTTTTAGGGGTAAAAGCGTTTGCTGGCCAAAAAGTTAAAAAAGGAAGTATAATTGTTAGACAAAGGGGTACTAAATTTGTCGCAGGTCAAAATACAAAAATTGGAAGGGATCACTCTATTTTTGCTTTAAAAGATGGAATTGTTAAATTTTCTAAAAAGAAAAAAATAAATTTTAATGGTACTAAAAAAATCGTTAACGTTGTATCTGTAATTGGTTTACAATTTAAAGATAATAAAAATTAATTACCCCTTTTTATTATTAAGTTAAATTCTGTTTCCAAATTATAAGGTAGTTTTATTTTCACTTTATAATCCCCTATTTTTTCAATTTTTTCTTTTAAAATAATATAAGATTTTTCAACATTATAACCTAATTCTTTTAATCTGTTTGCTATTTTTTGATTATTAATTTTTTCAAAGAATTCACCGTTTTTGCCTACTTTTACTTCAATTTCAATATTTAAATTAGTTAGACTTTCTTTTAGATCTTTAAAATACTTTATTTTTTGTTCTTCTTCTTTTTTTATTTTTTCTTTTTCTTTTTCTAACCATTTTAATGTATTTTTATCTGCTATTTTAACTAAACCTTTTGGAATCAAAAAATTTTTTGCATAACCTTCTTTTACTTCTTTTATGTCGTATTTTTTTCCTAAATTTTCAATATCTTTTAAAAGAATTACGCGCATAAATTTATTTATAAGAAATTAATTATAACCCTTTAACAACCTCAATTGCTTTTTCTAATTGAGGATCCCTTTCTTTTTTATAGTCTTCGTCAGTTATTTCTATTTTTATATCTGGTTCTATACCCTTTTTATCTATAAGTTCTCTATTTGGCGTTAGCCAGTTTGCAATAGTTACTTTTAAACTTGAGCCATCGGATAATGGAAGTTGTGTCTGAACCGAACCCTTTCCAAATGTTTTTTCTCCTATTAAAATAATTTTTCGGTTATCTCTTAAAGCTCCGGCTAGAATTTCTGAAGCAGAAGCAGAACCATTATTTACTAAAACTACCATTTTAGTTTCAGAAAATATACCAGGTCCTGACGATCTTAAAACTTTTTCTTCTGTTAAATTTCCACTTTCTATTGTTACAATTTCGCCTCTTTTTAAAAAATAACCAGCAAAATCTTTGGCTATATCTAATAATCCACCTGGATTATTTCTGAGATCTAAAATTAATTTAATATTATTTTTAGGTAGTTGATTAATATTTTTGGAAAATTCTTCTAATAAGATCTCATTAAATTGATAAACTTTTATTAAATAAATATTTTCTTCAATTTTTTTTATTTCAAACGTTGGAATTTTAATTTCATCTCTTATAAGAGCAAATTCCTTTGGGTTTTGAAAATTATCTCGGTATATTAATAGGGTAACTTTGGTTCCCTTTTCTCCTCTTATTTTTCTAGCTGCTTCTTCTACTGATAAATTTTTTGTCCAGGTATCGTCAATTTTAAGAATTTGATCCCCTGTTTTTATTCCAGCTTTTTCTGCTGGCGAATTAGGAAAAGGAGTAATAACTGTTATGACATTGTTTTTAATACCTATTTCCATACCAACTCCTTGGTATTTACCAGCTATTTCTTCTCTTAATTCTTTAGTGGTTGTAGGATCGAAAAATTCTGTATAAGGATCATTTACTGCTTCTACTAAACCCTTTATAGCGCCATAATATAATTTTTTATTATCTATTTTTTCTTTATCTATAAAATATTCTTCTAATTTTCTCCAAGTTTCCCAAAAAACTGAAAAATCAATATTTTTTTCATTATCAAAGTTGGTAATAAAACTAGGCCTTGTTTTTATTAATTCCTGATTTCCTATATAAAAACCAAAGATAAAACTTAAAAAAGAAAAAGTAAAAATTGGTATAAAAAATATTAAAAATGCGGTTAATTTTTTATTCATAAATTAATATTCTAAAAAGAATTTTAAATTTAAATATTTTAATATTTTAATATAGAATTTATAAAAATCAAACAATTTTTCCTATTAAATAATTAACTTTAGCATTAATTATTTTGACGTTAAAATATTCGCCAAGTTTGGCATCTTTTAAGATGACTGCTCTATAAGAATTAGTTCTTGCTAAAAAACTGTTTTCTCTTTTTTCTGTTACTAATACTTGATATTTTTTCCCAATTAATTTTTTATTTTTTCTTAAATTTATATCTGTCCAAAGCCTAGTTAGCTTTCTTGACCTTTCTTTTTTAATTCTATTGGGAAAATCTTTTAATTTTTCAGCTTTTGTGCCACTTCTTTTTGAATATTTAAAAATATGTAAAATTTCTGGTTTTATTTTTTCAATAAGAGATAAGGTATCTTTAAATTCTTCTTCCTTTTCTTGAGGAAAGCCGCATATAATATCAGTGGCTAAAATTGTATCTTTAAAATTTTTTCTAAATTTTTCTACAATAGAAAGAAAATCATCTACTAGATAATTTCTATTCATCATTTTTAAAACCTCATTGTTACCAGATTGAACTGGTAAATGTAAAAATTTATAAATTTTTTTACTTTTCATTATGGATATTAATTCATTTATTATCTTTTTTGCTGTCAGAGGATTTGCCATACCCAATCTTATTTTAAAATCACCTTTTAAGGATACAATTTCTTTTAAAAGATCTGGTAATTGAAATTTCCATTTTTCAAAACCATAAGCAGTTAAATCTTGCGAAGTTAATTGAATTTCTTTTACCCCCATGTTTAAAACAGTTTTAATATTTTTTAAAATTGCTTTTTTATCAAAGCTTTCTAAATTTCCTCTTGCTAATTTTGTTGCGCAGTAAGAACAATTTGAGATACAGCCTTCTGAGATTGGAATAATAGCATAAACTGTATTTTGGGGTATATAAAAAGATTTCATTTTTGCTTTATCTAATTTTCTTTTTTTTATTAAAAAAAATTTTTTTCCTTTTAAAATAGTCTTTATCACCTTTGGTAATTCTAATATATTTTTGGGACCTATTATTCCATCTATGTTTTCTTTAGATATATTTGGTTTAATAATAGGCAAACATCCAGCTAAAATTATTTTTTTATTACCCTTTTTTTTAATTTCTTGTATTCTTTTTATGATATTTTTTTCTGTCCTTTCTACCACTCCACAGCTATTTAAAATGATAAAATCAGCCACTTTTTCTGTGGCTTCTTGAAAATTATTATTTTTTAATATTCTTTTTATTAGTTCAGAATCTGTTTGATTAAATTTGCAACCAAAGGTTTCAATATAAAAGGTTGACATTTTGTATTCTTTATTTTTTATTATACTTCGCTTAATATTATAAAAATACGCTTCAATTTTGCCCCCGGCGCGATTCGAACGCGCGACCTCTTCCTTAAAAGGGAATTGCTCTACCAACTGAGCTACGGGGGCATAAAAAATATTAAAGATTTAAGACTTTATTTTTATTATAAACCTTCTTTTTTTAATTTTTCTAATAATTCTTTTTGTTTACTAGTAATTTTTTTCGGTAGATCTAAAAGAATTTTAACGTATAAATCTCCCCTTCCAAATCTGCCAAAATGAGGAATACCCTTTCCTGAAATTCTAAATATTTTTCCAGGTTCTGTATTTTCTGGAATTTTAAGCAAAATATTTTTTCCTTCAAGGGTTGGTATTTCTACTTCACCTCCTAAAATTAAAGTGGTAAGATTTACTTTTTTATTAAAGTACAAATCATCTCCCTTTCTTTCAAATAATTTATGTCTTTGAATATTAATTCTAACATACAAATCTCCTGGTTTAGCATTTCTTCTTCCAGCATCACCTCTTCCCGGAAATTTTAAAACTTGGTTTGTATCTACTCCAGCTGGAATAAAAATTTCAACTTCTTCTTCTCCTAAAATTCTTCCTTCTCCTTTACAAACATTACAGGGTTTTTCTGGTATTTTTCCTTCTCCCTTACAATCTGGACAAATATCGGTAATAATAATTTGTCCAAAAATTGTTCTTTTTATTTTTTTTACTTTGCCCGTTCCCCTACAAGTAAAACATTCCTTTAATTCGCTTTTAGGTTCAGCTCCTGTGCCAGAGCATCTTTGACACTTAAAAAATTTTTTAATTTTTATTTTTTCTTTTATATCTTTTAAAACGTCTTCTAATTTTAAATTCAATTCAATTTCTATATCTTTACCACGATTTATATCTTTATAGGTTTTATTTTCTTTAAAACCAAAAAAATCAGAAAAAATATCTTCAAAATCAAAATCTTTGAACCCAAAGCCAAAATCAAAATCAAAACCTTTATCTTCTCCAAAACCACCAGAGGGAGCTTCTTCAAAAACTCTTCCATATTTATCATATTGTTTTCTTTTTTCTGTATCTGATAATACCTGATAGGCTTCTAAAATTTCTTTAAATTTTTCAGCATCTCCTCCTTTATCTGGATGATATTTATGAGCCAGATTATAATAAGCTTTTTTTATTTCCTCTTGTGAAGCATTTTTAGAAACACCTAAAATTTTATAATAATCCTTCATAGAAATTTAATAATAAAAATTTTTATTCACGATAGTCTCCTTCTCTGATATTTTGTTCATCAGAAGAATTATCTCCAGACGAGTTATTTCCAGAAGAATTATCTCCCTCTGTTTTTTTATACATTTCCGTACCAATTTTTTGAAGAGCAAACGATAATTCTTGAATTTCCTTCTGAATATCATCTATATTATCACCTTCTTTTGCTTTTTTCAATGATTCTAATTTTTCTTCTATTTCTTGTTTTAATTCTGGAGAAATTTTATCAGCCATTTCTCTTAATGTTTTTTCAGAATTATATATTATATTATCGGCATTATTTTTTGCTTCTGCTAACTCTCTTTTCATTTTATCTTCTTGAGCATACATTTCTGCTTCTTTTTTCATTCTTTCTATTTCTTCTTTTGACAAGCCGATTGAACCTTCTATTCTAATTGATTGTGATTTTCCGGTTGCTTTATCTTTTGCGGTTACTTTTAAAATACCACTAGCATCGACATCAAAAGTAACTTCAATTTGAGGTATTCCTCTTGGAGCGGGAGGAATGGTATCTAAAATAAATCTTCCTAAAGATCTATTATCTTGGGCCATTGGTCTTTCTCCTTGTAACACATTAATTTCAACTGATGTTTGATTATCGGCAGCAGTAGAAAAAATTTGAGTTTTAGAAGTAGGAATGGTTGTATTTTTGGGAATCATTATAGTATTTACTCCCCCTAAAGTTTCAATACCCAAAGAAAGTGGTAAAACATCTAATAAAAGAACACTCTTTATATCTCCTTCTGGTGCTCTTCCTTGTTTTTGAGCGCTTAAAATTTCTGCTTGAATTGCCGCCCCCATCGCCACTACCTCTTCAGGATGTATGGATCTATTTGGTTCTTTACCAAAAAAGTTTTTTAAGGCTTCTCTAACTTGAGGTATTAAACTAGTTCCTCCTACCATTACTATTTCTTCAACGCTATTTTTATTAATATTTTTTTCTTCTAATACTTTTTTTATTCTTTCTATCGACCTTTCTACTAGATCTTTGGTTAAATTTTCAAAAGTGGCTCTATTTAATTTATATAATAAATGTTTAGGACCAGAAGCATCTGCTGAGATAAAAGGTAAATTAATTTCTGTTTCAGTTGTACTAGATAATTCTATCTTTGCTTTTTCAGCTGCTTCTTTGATTCTTTGCATAGCCAGAGGATCTTTTGATAAATCTATCCCCTCTTCTTTTTTAAATTTTTCTAAAATCCAGTTAATAATTCTTAAATCAAAATCTTCTCCGCCCAAATGTGCTTCTCCTCCTGTAGCTAAGACCTCGACTGTTTCTGGCGCGATATCTAAAACAGTAACATCAAATGTTCCCCCTCCAAAATCATAAACTAATATTCTTTGATTTGTTTTTTTTCCAAAACCATAACAAAGAGCAGCCGCTGTTGGTTCATTTATAATTCTTAAGACATTAAAACCAGCTATTTCTCCTGCTGCTTGTGTTGCTTTTCTTTGAGAATCATCAAAATTGGCAGGGCAAGTAATTACAGCAGAATCAACTTTTTCTCCTAGTTTTTCTTCAGCGTCTGCTTTTACTTTCTGTAAAATCATTGCCGCAATTTCAATTGATGTTAGCCATTTTTCACCTAACTTTATTTCTACACTTCCATCATGTCTTTCTCTTGTTTCATAGGATAACCTTTTTAATTCCTCTTTTACTTGAGGGTCAGAATATTTTCTTCCGATAAATCTTTTAGTGGCAAAAATAGTATTTTTAGGATTAGTGATTGCCTGTCTTTTTGCTAATTCACCCACTAATCTTTCGCCGCTTTTTGAAATTGCCACTATTGAAGGAATTAAAATAGAACCCTCTCTTGATTCGAGGCATTTGGGTTCACCATGAATAATTGCTGCCATTTTAGTAATAGATGTTCCTAAATCAATTCCAATTGATTTTGCCATAAATTTAAAATTAAAATAAATTTAAAAAATTTTTGAAAATTCCTCCCCCCCGTTTTAAAATTTAAGTTTTAGTTTTTATCTTTACTTTTGTACCCTTTTGGTCTTTTTCTGATTTTACTTTAGGAATAATTATTTTTAAAATACCATCTTTGTATTCAGCCTCTGCTTTGTCTGATTTAACTTCCGACGGTAATGGTACTACCCTTTTAAAGTATCCCCTACTTAATTCTTTTTTATAATAATCCTTTTCTTTTTCTTCTTTCTTTTCTTCTTTTTTTGCCACTATTTTTAAATAATTATCCTTTATTTCTGTTTCGATATCTTTTGGATCAAAACCAGGCAATTCAACTTCTGCTATCACATTATTGTTTTCTTCATAAATATCCATTTTTGGCATTCTTATCTTAAATGATTCGGAAAGCATTGGCCTTTCCCATATTTCTGGAAATTCTTCTTCAAAAAACCTTTCTATATCCCAAAAGGGTTTCCAAGGTATAATTGCCATAAATTTATTATTATTTAAATTATTATTTAACCGACCTTTTTATTTTACTATTTTTACCTTAGCTGGTCTAATTAAATTTTCTTTAAATTTATAACCTGCTTGTAATTCTTCTATAATTTCTCCTGACTTTTTGTTTTTATCTTCAACAATTTCTACGGCTTCATGAAATAGAGGATCAAAATCTTTTCCAACCGTCTCAACCATTTCTAATCCTTCTTTTGAAAGAAGATTTATAAGTTGCCTTTTAATCTGAAATAGTCCCTCTATTGTTGTTTGGTAATTTCTTAAAATTTCTAATTCTTGTAATTTATCTTCTTCTTTTTTAAATTGAAGGAACTTTTTTTCTACGATATCTAAATTATCCAAAATTGGTAAAATTTTTAAAATGAAACTTGTTTTTATAGAATTTGCAAAACTTTCTAATCTCTCTGCTTCTTCTTTCTTATAATTTATCAAATCTGCCATTGTCCTTTGCCAACCACTTAAAAATTCTTGTTTTTGCATTTCTAATTCTTCTATTTTCTTTTTTAAATCGTTTATATTATCTTTTTGCTCTTCATTATTTTTATCTTCATTTAACATATTTTTAAATATTTTCCACTAGATTTATCAACGATTTTAGGAGGCGGATATTTTTATCATAATACATTCTTTTTGGTCCCAAAAAAGAAATAATTATTCTATCTTCTTTTCCAAAACAACAAGATGACATTATTATACTAAATTTATCAGTTCTTAGAAAGGGATTTTCTTTGCCAACAAAAACTTTTATTTTCTTTTCGGGTTTTAATTCTTTTTTTTCATATTTACTAACTTTTTTAAAAATTTTATTTAGTCCTTTAATTTTATCTTGAAATCTTTCCGTAAACTCTATAAATTCTAAATAAACATCCTTTTCTTTAAATTCTGGCTCTTTTGTAACTTTCTCCCACCCATCTTTTAGAAGGAAATCTTTTTCTAAAAAGTTCAAAATAATTAAGCTAGAAGACAATTTTTTCAAACTTTCCAAAATCGTGTTAATATAATTAAATAGACTATTATCATTTTTGAATAAAATTTTAAAGTCCTCAAAATAATTAAACTTTTGTTCACTATTTTCTTTTAAAAATTCTTCTATTAAAAATTTATATCCTTTATTAGTTGGTATTCTTCCTCCTGAAGTATGCGGTTTTGTAATAAAACCTAACTTTCCTAATTTTTGCATTTCTTTTCTAATCATTGCCTCTTTAATACCAAAATTGTAGTGATTTATAATAAAACTAGAAGAAATAGGATTAGCTGATTTAATATATTCTTTTGTAATTATCTTTACTAATGTTTTTTGTCTATTTGTCAATTCCATACTTTAAATTATATTCATTATCACTCAAATGTCAAGAGTGATAATCACAAATCAAAATAGTTGAAATTATTGTTATGAATATTATAATAAATCAATATGACAAAAGTTGAGAAAATAATCTTTTTTTTAATCATTTTAGTTATTGCTATATTTTTAAGATTATGGAAATTAAATTTAATACCTCCTGGTTTTTATTATGATATTGCCGTAAATGGTAATAATGCTCTTGAAAGTTTAGAAACTCATAATTTTAAAGTATTTTATACAGATAATAATGGTAGAGAGGGAATGATGATGTGGTTAATCGCTTTTTCTTTTTTATTATTTGGAAAAAGTATTCTCTCTATTAAAATTATTGCTGCTATTATTGGAGTTTTTACTATTATTATTTTTTATTTTCTTTCAAATGAAATTTCTATATATTTAAAAGATGATTTAAAAGAAAATTCTGAAATTTTTCCTTATATTGCAACTCTTTCTTTGGCTACGAGTTTCTGGCATATTAATTTTTCAAGAATAGGATTTAGATCAATTTTATTGCCACTTTTTCTTTGTTTACCTTTTTATTTTCTTTTAAAAGGTATCAGAGAAAAAAAATATTTCTTTTTTGCTATTTCAGGTTTTAGTCTAGGTTTGGGTTTATATACTTATCCTTCTTTTAGAATGGTTATTTTTGTTTTATTAATTAGTGTTATTTTTTATTTCTTATTTTTAAAAAAAGAAAAAGAATTAAAGTTTTTCTTTAAATCTGTTTTAATATTTAGTTTTTTTGCCATTATTTCTTCTTTACCCTTTTTCTTTTATATGCTAAATCATATAACAGATACCACACAAAGATTATCTCAAGTTTCTGTTTTTTCAACCAAAAATCCGATTAAAAATTTGACCCTTTGTTTTATAAAAACTTTAGGAATGTTTTTAATATCAGGAGATTTAAATTGGCGTCATAATATTTCTGGCAGACCCAATATTTTACCTTTTTTAGGTATATTTTTGTATATTGGTATTATCATTATGATTTATAAAATTAAAAATTATTTTAAAGAAAAAAATAATAAACTTTTAATTTATGTTTTTCTTTTGAGTTGGTTTTTCTTTTTATTGGCGCCTGGTTTTTTAACAATAGAAGGGGTTCCTCATGCCTTGCGAACAATAGGAGTTTTGCCTGTAGTTTATTTGATCTCAACCATTGGACTGTTAAAATCAATTGAATATTTTAAAATTAAAAAATTATCAAAAAATATTATTTTAATTTTATTTTCTTTAATTTTAGTTTTTTTTGGTTATTATGATTATTTTCTTGTATGGGCAAAATCTCCTCAAATAAAAGAATCTTTTTCTTACGATTATTTTAGAATGGGTGAATTTTTAAATTCTTTACCGCAAAATATTCAAAAGTATGTAATTGTAAATGATGGTTGGGTATCAGCTCAAATTTTAATTTTTATAGAGAGAACAAAATTTGAAAAAGAAAGAGCATTTTATTTTACAGAAGATCAAATTTCAAGAATACCCCAAGACAAAGAATCAATAATTTTAATAATGAAAAAAGATGAAAATTTGATGAAAATTTTACAAGAAAAATTCAAAAAAAGTCAATTTGAAGAATTAAATGGTATTATTTTCTTTCATATAAAACCATAAAATATGTCAAAAAATAAAATAATTTATTTTACTGCTTTTTTTCTTTTATTTTCTTATTTTACTTTTGCAATTTTAAGTGTTAAAGATGATTCTTTAACTTTTGATGAACTTTCTCATTTGCCAGCCGGTTATTCATATTTAACTAAGCGAGATTATAGATTAAACCCAGAACACCCACCATTAATAAAAGATTTAGCCGCCTTTCCCCTGCTTTTTTTAAAGAATATAAATTTTCCCAAAAATCATCCTTCTTGGACCGAAGGAGTAAATAATCAGTGGTGGTTTGGTAATCAATTTTTATTTAAATCAGGTAATGATGCGGATAAAATAATTTTTTTAGGAAGAATCCCAATGATTTTACTTTCAGTCTTATTAGGAATATTAATTTTTAAGTTTTCTAAAGAATATTTTAATGAATATGTTGCGCTTTTGGTTTTATTTTTCTTTTCTTTTTCTCCAAATTTTATTGCCCATGGTAGATTGGTAACTACAGATATTGGTGTTACATTTGGAATTTTATTGTATATTTATTCTTTAATTAAATTTTTAAATGAACCTAATTTAAAAAGAACAATTTTATTATCTATTTCTCTTTCTTTGGCCCTTTTAATAAAATTTTCGACAATTTTATTATTACCATTTACTTTCTTTGTTTGGCTTTTTTATCTTAATTTAAATAATAAATTTTCTTTTAAGGATATTTTATTTTACCTTAAAAGATTTATTTTTGCCGCATTTTTAGTTATTTTAATTATATCAACATTCTATTATTTTCATATTCAAAATTATCCCAAAGAAAAACAAATTTCCGATACATCTCTTATTTTGGAATCTAGCCCTTATAAATCATTAAGAAATTTAACTCTTTTTTTTGCAAATCATTCTATTTCAAGACCAATCGCTCAATATATATTAGGTTTGGTTATGGCTACCCAAAGAACCGCTTTTGGAAATACTGTTTATTATTTAGGAAAAATAAAATCGGGTGGTTTCAAAAGTTATTTTCCAGTTGTCTATTTATTAAAAGAACCGCTTTCTTTTCATATTCTAACTATTTCTTTAATTTTTTATTTTCTTTTTAAAATTTTAAGAAACAAAAAATTTAATTTAAAAGATATTAAAAACTTTCTAAACACTCATTTTGTAGAGCTTTCTTTAATAATTTTTATATTGATCTATTGGTTTACTTCTTTAATGGGTAATCTTAATATAGGAGTAAGACATATTATACCAACATTTCCTTTAATTTATATTTTAATTTCTTTAATGGTATTTAATTTATTTAAAGAAATAAAAGATTCAAAATATAGAAAATTAATAATTACTTTCTTTTCTGTATTGATTATATGGTATGTTTTTTCTTCAATTTTTACTTTTCCCTATTATCTTTCTTATTTTAATGAATTAGGGGGCGGAGTTTTTGGCGGTTATCGATATGTAGTGGATTCAAATTATGATTGGGGTCAAGATTTAAAAAGATTAAAAAACTGGCTTGAAAATTCTTCAGAAGCTAGAAAAATTGATAAATTTTATATAGATTATTTTGGAGGAGCCGATCTAAATTATTATTTTGGAGAAAAAGCGATACCTTGGGATGGTAAAAAACCAAAAGAAGAATTTCCAAGGGGAAATTATTTAATTGTTTGCGCAAATAGTTTACAAGGCGGTAGGGGCATTCCGGTAAAAGGTTTTGATTTACCAACAGGGTATTATAGATGGTTAGATAAAGAAAAATTAATAAAAAGAGTGGGAACAACTTTATTTGTATATTATATTCCCTAAAGTTATTTTACATAAACTTTTTTAAATCTTAAATCTATATATTCTAAATTTTGTCTTTCTTTTTCTGATACTCCCTGTTCTAATACTAATTTTAATTTTATTAATTGTATTTTAATGTTTTCTGAGAGATCAAAAATTCCCTTCCATTTTTCAGCTGTTTTGACTGTTAAAATAAAATCTTCAGAGAGATAAAATTTTGAAATATTAATTTTTAATTCAGACAAAAAGTATTTATTTATTTCAATTATCTTTTCTATTATATCTTCACTTAAAATTTTTGTTCCAAGATTTAAATTTTTTTCTGTATTATATATAACATAAACTAAATTATTATATTTTTCTTTTTCTGTTTGTAAAAAAATAATTCCTTCTTTATCACAAACAAAACAATTTTTTTCTGAATTAATACATATAAGAATATAGGGCTCTCTCTCTTTTATTTGAAAGATAAATTCTTTAGGAAAATTAAATTTCAAATTAATATCAGAAATTACTGGAAAAGTAGATAAAATTTTATTCTTTATTTTTTCTTTATGTATTAAAAAATAAGGAATATTTTTAATAATATTTTGAAACTGAATTATTTGAGCGTTAAAATAATCATTATTATTAATTACTTTAATTTGGTAGTTTGAAAAATGGATTAAAAAAATATAACTAATTATAAAACCAAAAGAAAATAAAATTATTAAAAATAAAAACTTTTTCTTAGTTTTTTTCTTTCTATGTTTTTTTATTTTTCTTGGCATATTCTATATCCCCTTCTTTATTTTTTTTATTTTTTCTATTAAAAAAGTGATATAATATTTTGGGCTTAAAATTAAATCTCTTGTTTTTAGATATTCTTTTTTATTTTTTGTAAAACCTAATTTAAATAAAGTAGGTCCTGCCCATGGATGATTTGGATATTTTTCTGGATCTACATAACCCCACAAATCAAATAAAACACAATTTCTTTTTTTTGCTTCTTTAATGGCTTCCCATAAAAGTAAATATGGGATAGATAAATTTTGATATTTAAAACTTGATGCCGCCTGGTGATAAAAAGCGATATTTGACCAAAAGATTATTAATGCTCCGCAAACAATTTCATCTTTGTATTTCCCCAAAAAGATAGAAGATAAACCATTTTTTGCGAAAACTTCAAACTCTTTTTTTATGAATTCATCTGAAAAAGGAATAAAACCCTTTTTTAAAGAAACTTCTTTATTTAATTTTAAATATGCATCTAAAGATTGAAGGTTATTTTTTTCTTCTATTTTTATATCTTTGTTTTTTGAATTTTTTAAAATTAAATAACGCGTAGTTTTTCTAAAACTTTTTAATAACTCATCTTCGGTTTTTAATAAATTAATTTTTAAAGTTGCTTCATAGGCATTTGCATGTAGGGGCGCTATTTTAAAATTTAACTTTTCAAAAAATTCATTATTTTCTTTTGTATTTTCAAGATAAGGTACTATTCGAAAAAAACTACATCTTTCTATTTTAGCAATTTCTTTAATTTTTTCTACAAATAAATTAATAATTTCAAACTTATTTTTTAGATAGTTTTCTTTAATTATTGGTCCATGTTGTAGTAAAATAAATTTACCTCTTTTTGCCTCTATTTTTAAAATCTGCGATATAGCAATTAAAATATCGTTATCATAAATTCCTAAATGCCATACTTTATTGTTTAATTTTTCTTGAAATTCGCCAAAATACCATGATTGTAAAAATGTTTTTTCTTGGATTTCTAAAAGAAATTTTTCCCATTGTTCTTTGTTTTCAATAAAATTTATTTTAAACTGCATATTTTTTTTAAAAAATCAGTAATTATTTTAGCATCTTCAATTTTTATATTAATATGTGTTGGTAAGTTTAAAATTTTTTTTGATATTTCTTCTGCATTTTTACATTTTCCCTTTATATAATTTACACTCTGAAGATTTACATCTGGTGGCACAATCGGCGAATCTCTCCAACCATCATCTAAAAATATTTTTTCTTTTCTGGCTAATTTTAAAATTTCTTTTGTTTCTTTATTAAATAATAATGGAAATTTTAGATAGATCCTTCCTTCTTGATTCTTAGGTAATAAAATATCTAAATCTTTTAGATTATCATAATAAAAATCCGCTATTTTTTGTCTATGTAAATTATATTTTTCTAATTTGTTAAATTGATTTTCCAATAACAATAATAAGGCATTTGGAAATTTTTTAGGAAAATACTTTACTTTTTCTCCTTCTTTTTCTTTTTTATACACACTTTTAGATAAAATATTAATTTTTTGTAAAAAAATTAATAAATATCTCCCAATTTCAAAAAAGTTATATAAAGGTATTATTAAATAATTTATTAAGATTGGATGTAATAACTGTTGAAAAATCCAAAAATAAGAAGGAAAATCTAATTTTTTCTCGTAATCTATTAATTTTTTACCCAATAAATCGTTATTAGTAATTACCGCTCCCCCAAAAACAGAAGAAATAATTTTATCTCTTCCGAAACTAAAAAAAGAGATATCCCCTATTGTACCTATTTTCTTTTTATTAAAATTAGCCCCTAGGGCATGGGCGCAATCTTCAATTAAAACTAAATTATATTTTTTACAGATTTTTGAAATTTCATCAATATTTTCTGGTAAACCAAAGGTATGTTGAACAACAATTGCTCTTGTTTTTTTTGTAATATTTTTTTCTATTTCTTCTATTTTATAATTTAAAGTTTCTTTTTCACAATCTACAAAAACTGGGTTAAGGTTTTGCCAGATAATCGGATTTAAAAGAGCATTACAAGTAAAACTTGGCACTATTATTTCAGAATTTTTTTTAAAGTTTAGGCAATTTAAAATAGCCATTAAGGCAGATCTACCAGCATTAAAAAAAATCACATATTTAACATTAAAATATGTTTTTAATTTTTCCTCTAGTTTTCTTTTTGTGTTTTCATTTTTTTTCCAGAGCCAAGGTCTAAATATTAATTTTAAAGCTAAAATAATGTCATCTTTTTGGGTATTTGGCGATAAAGAAATAAATATTGGTTTTTTCATGATTTTTTAAAGGCGTTTATAATATTTTGTGACAATCTTCCTTCCAATAAAATTACATTGTCTTTTTCTTTTTCTATAAATTTTAAAATAAAATTTAAAATACTATTTTTTTCTTCTAATAATAATATTTTTTCTCCTTTATTTATTTCCTTTGCTCCTTTTATAATATCTTCTATATAGTCTTTATTTTGAATAATTCCTATATCGCAACATTCTGCTATTTTTTTCCCTATTTTTTGGTGAATACTTTTTGCTTTTCTACCTAGCTCTATTAAACAAGGCATAATAACTATTTTCTTTCCTTGCCATAATTTTAAATGTTCTAAATGAGAAAAAACCCCTACTGGATTTGCGGAATAATTAGAAAAAATAATATCAGTATTTTCATTAAATTTCTCTAAATATATTCCAGCGTCTTTTTCGGTAATTTTTTCGCAACTTTTTGATATTTGTTGAAGGTAAAGACCCAATTCTTTTGCTGTAGCAGCTACTAAAAGTATATTTTGAATATAATCTATTCCAATTAAATTTAATTTAAATAAAGCCCTATCTCCATCTTGTCTTGATATTACTTCAAATAAAAGAGAATTTTTACCAACAAAAATATTTTTTGCAAAAATATCTAATTCTTTATTTTTAGAACAAAAAATTTTCTTTTTTACTTTTATTTTATCTTTAAATTCTTCTAATCCTTCTAAAACATAATTATTATCTGCGTTTAAGATAGAGATTCCATTTTCTGGAAGCGATTCTATCAGTTCAAATTTCCCCTTTTTAATATTTTCTAAAGAGCCAAACGTCGCTAAATGTTGCTCACAAATTCCTGTTAAAATACCTATTTTGGGTTTTAACATTTTACATACTTGTTTTATTTTTCCTTTTTCATATGCCCCTATTTCAGCTATAAATATTTTATGAGAATCATTAATTTCTTTTAAAATTGTATTTGCAATTCCAATTTCTGCATTGATATGCTCTTTTGTTTTTATAACTTTTTCTCCAAATTTATCAGCTAAAACTTTATATAAAAATTCTTTGGTTGATGTTTTACCAAAAGAACCAGTAATACCAATAATTAATATATTTTTTAATCTTTTAAGTTTATTTTCTGCTTTTAAAAGCGTTAATTTTATCTTTAAATTTACAAAAAATTGAAAAAAGATAATAAATAAAGAAATTAAAAATGGAAAAGAAATATCAAAACAAAGTAAATTTAAAGTAAATAATTCGAAATTTTCAGATAAAAAAAGATATTTAAATTGATCGAAAATAAAAAGTAATAAAATTAAATTAAAAACAAATAATAAAAAAACTATTTTTTTTGTGAAGATAGGTTTTAATATTCTATTTTTTTCAAATAAAATTAGATTTTTTAATCCTTCAAGGAAAAATAATACCCAAATTAAAAATATTATAAGAACTAATAGATTACTACTAAAAAAATTAAATTTTAATAAAAGAGTTAAAATCAATAATAAAAAAATTTTACTAATAAAAAGAAAGTTTTTAAATATTCTTTTACCTTGAAAAGTTGAAAAATGGGCAAGATATCTTTTTAAATGATATTCTTTTAATTGCCATAAATATAAATGAAAAAGTAAGTTTTTTATAGTAGAAAAGAGCCAAAAAAAAGTCAAAAAAACGAAAATAATATTTATCATAGCTTTTATTCTTTAATAAAATTTAAAATTATTTTAGAAAATTCTTCAGGATATTCTAAATGGGGACTATGAGAACAATTTTCAATTAAAATTAATTTTGAGTTTTTAATTTTTTCATTTAAAAAAATACCATTTTTATAGGGTAATATTTTATCTCTTTTTCCCCATAAAATTAAAGTTTTATTATTTATTTTTTCTAAATCATTTTCTAAATCTTCTTTTGTAATTTTTTTAAAAATTTCTTTCATCATATCGCTTGCTAAATAATAATCTGTTGCTCCTGAAATTTTGTAAATAATTTTTTTAATAATATTTGATTTTTGTAAAAATTTTGGCAAAAAATTTTTAAATTTTAATAATGTTTCGGCGATTTTTTTTCTAATATTTAATTTTTTATTTTTATTTCTTAGAGTAGCAGGTGAAATTAATATTAATTTTTCTATTCTTTCTGGAAATAATATAGAAAATTTTAGAGCGATTTGTCCTCCAAAAGAGTGTCCGATTAAAATAATTTTTCTCAAATTTAAAACATCAATAAAATGTAATATAAATTTAGAGAAATCTTCAATTCCCCAAATATTTTGCGGTTCTTGAGATTTTCCAAAACCGGGCAAATCTAAT
>JBAMLS010000006.1:44998-56448 GCA_039793445.1 Minisyncoccales bacterium
CTAAACCTTCTTTTTCTAATATTTCTTGTATAGTTTTCCAAGTTTCTGAACCTTTGCCCCAACCATGTAAAATTAAAATTACAGGATTTTTTCCTGCAATCTTATAATTTATTTTTAAATTATCAATTATAGTTTCTTTTTCTTCAATCATTTTCTTTTTATTTCTTTAAAAGGCAGATATTTTTGAAGGACTTCTGGAATTAAAATGCTACCATCTTCTCTTTGGTAATTTTCTAAAATTGCAATCAAAATTCTGGGAGAAGCTAACATAGTATTATTTAAAGTAAAAACAAATTTCTTTTTTCCATCTTTTGTTCGATATTTAATATTTAATCTTCTTGCTTGCCAATCTGTTAGGTTAGAATCTGAATGGGTTTCACCAAAAGAATTACGAGACGGCATCCACGTTTCAATATCATACATTTTATATTTTCCCGGACCCATATCTCCTGTGCAAATTTGAATTACTCTAAATGGTAGATTTAATTCCTTTAAAATTTCACAAGCATTATCTTTTAATTCCTCTAAAATTCTATTTGAAATTTCAACTGAATCTTGGCATAAAACTACTTGTTCCACTTTCCAAAACTCGTGAATCCTATATAATCCCTTTGTATCTTTGCCATAACTACCTACTTCCGATCTAAAACAAGGAGAAATTGCTCCGATTTTGATTGGTAATTCTTTTTCATCTAATATTTTATCTGCAAAATAAGCCAGTACTGATGGTTCTGAGGTACCGGCTAAATATAAAGAATCTTTTATTTCTTTTCCATCTCCCAATTTACCAGGATTTGCAATTTGATAAATATCTTCTTTTCCAAAAGGAAAATGACCGGACCCAATTAAAGCGAATTCTTTTAAAATAACTGGTGGAAGCATTAATAAAAATCCTTTTTGGTATAATTTTAAAATAGCATGCCACAATAGTGCAAAATGAACCAGTACTAATTCATTTTTTAAATAATATCCCCTAAAACCACTACTTTTGGCTCCACTTTCTAAATCTATTAAATCTAACTCTTTACCAATTTCTATATGATTTTTTATTTTAAAATTAAATTTAGGAATTCCCCCCCATCTTAAAATTTCCTTATTTTGTTTTTCATCTTCTCCAACCGGTGTATCGGGAGAATAAATATTTGGCACCAACAGCATTAGATTTTTATAATCTTTTTCTATATTATCTAATTCTTTTTCTAATTTTTTGATCTCTTCTTTAATTTTGGTTGCTTCTTTTATATTTTTTTTATTTTGAGCAACTTTTTGTTGATGTCTTTTATTATCTATATTTTTTTGCAAATTTCTTCTTTTCTCATCTAGCTTCAATAATAAATCAATATTTAATTTTATGCCCTTATCTTTTATTGTCTTTTTAATAGTTTCTATGTTATTTTTTATGAAATTTATATCAAGCATATAGTTTATTTTGGTCTCATTGTTGGAAATAAAATTATTTCTCTTAAGTTATTAGCATTTAAAAGCAACATTACTAATCTGTCTATTCCCATGCCAAAGCCAGCAGCAGGTGGCATGCCATAACTTAGAGCTTCTAAAAAATCATCATCTTTTCTTTGAATTTCAGAAAATCCAGTTTTATTTAAAATTTCCTCTTGTTCTTCAAATCTTCTTTTTTGTTCTAGGGGATCGTTTAACTCAGAAAAAGCATTAATTATTTCTATTCCAGCTACAATTAATTGAAAATTAGCCAATCTTTTTGGATTATCTTCTAAAGATTTTGCCAAAACTTGAAAGCCCAAAGGATAGTGAATAATAAAAGTAGGTTGCAAAATTTTAGGTCTTATAATTTTTTTAAAGATTTCGTCAGCTATTTCATATTTTGGCAGGTTTTCTTCTATTTCCAAACCCAAATCTTTTGCTTTAGCAAAAAGCGCTTCTCTTGAAATAACATCATAATTTATATTCAATTCCTTTTGAAATAGAGCATCAAATTCTATCCTTTGCCAGGGTGCTTTAAAATTAATTTCCTTTTCTTGAAAAACAATTTTTGTTTTTTTAAATATTTTTTTTATTAGAGAAGATAACATTTTTTCAGTAAATTTCATTAATTTTTTATAATCTGAATATGCCCAGTAAAATTCTAACATGGTGAAATCTGGATTATGAAATTTATCTATCCCTTCATTTCTAAAACATTTACCAATCTCAAAAACTTTTTCAAAGCCGCCTATTAATAAACGTTTTAAATACAATTCAGGTGAAATTCTTAAATATAGATCAATATTGAGAGAATTAAGATGGGTTTTAAATGGTTTTGCTCTTGCTCCTCCATAAAGTGGTTGTAAAATTGGCGTTTCTACTTCTAAAAAACCTTCTTTGTATAAAAAGTTTCTAATTTCTTGAATTATTTTTGATCTTATTTCAAAATTTTTTCTAATTTTGGTGTTAAAAATTAAGTCTAAATATCTTTTTCTAAATCTTATTTCAATATCTTCTATTCCGTGCCATTTTTCTGGGAGGGACAACAGAGATTTTGCTAACATTTTATAATTTGAAACGAGAATGCTTTTTTCTCCAACTTTTGTTTTAAAAAGGGTTCCTTTTATTTCAATAATATCTCCTATATCAAAATTTTCTAAGAAAAACTCATAACCCCTTTTTCCTAAAGTATCTTCTTTAAATACTGCTTGAATTTTTTCAGTAGCATCTTCAATATCGCAAAAAGTAATAGCGCCGTGGACTCTTTTTCCTCTTATTCTTCCAGCTATTATTATTTCAGTTTGCTTTTTAGAGAGTATCCCAAAATTTTTAATTGCTTTTTTTATTTCAAAATTTCTATAGCTAAGTATTGGAAAAGGAGAGAATCCAAAATTTTTTATTTTTGTTAATTTTTTCTCTCTTTCTTTGATGATATTTTCTAAATTTTCCGTCATAACTTTTAATATTTTTTTATTTAATTTTACCAAAAATAATCTAAAACTCAACATTTATTTTGCAAAATACCATTCTAAAATTTCTTTTGCTAAAATTTGGGCGGTCGCTTTTAAACCTTGAACATTTTCTATTAATACAACCATTACAATTTGGGGATTTTCATATGGCGCAAAGAGGACGATCCAGTTTTGATAAATATCTTTTGAAGAAATAACTTGAGCGGTTCCTGTTTTTGCAGCTACTTTAATGGGTAAACTAGATAATCTATAAGCTGATCCTGCTGGACTTTGGACGGTTTGCAACATTCCTTCTTTCACAACCTCTAAAGTTTCCTTTGAAATAATATTTTCTTTTGTGATTTCTGTTTTAAATTCTTCTATTTTGCCATTTTCTTTTAATATACCCTTTGCTACATGAGGTTTGACAATTTTTCCATTATTTGTAATAGCAGCCACTCCCTGAGCTAACTGTATGGGGGTAGCCAACAAAAATCCCTGTCCAATAGAAAGATTATAAGTATCCCCTAATAACCATATTTGATTTTGGGGATTTTTAAAATAAGATTTTTTCCATTCAGGAGATGGGATTCTGCCTTCTGCTTCGCCTGCTAAATCAATATTTGTTTTTTGGCCAAAACCAAATTTTTCTAAATATTCTTTTATTTTTTGAACGCCTAAACCTTGAAAATTTTTTTGCAAAAGAGGATCAGAATATTCAGAAACTTTATATCCTCCACCTATAATATAAAAAAATGTATTTACTGATTCTGCTATTGCTCTTTTTATATCTGTTTGACCGTGAAACTTCCAATCTACAAAACACTCTTTTTTTCCAAAGATATTTTTTATACATAAATTAAGGGGACAATAAATTTTTTCTTGAGGGGTTATTATTTTTTCTTCTAAAGCGGCAACCGCAATAAATGGTTTTATAGTAGAACCAGTAGGATATAAACCTGAAATTACTCTATTTAGTTGAGGATGGAGGGGGTCTTTATTTAACTTTTCTAAACTTTCTTTATCAAGTCCTTTAGAAAATAAATTATTATCAAAGCTTGGTTCAGATACCGAAGCTAAAACTTCTCCTGTCTTTGGATTTAAAATTATTACCGCTCCGCTTTTTTCTCTAGAATCTCTTAATGCTTGTTTTAATTTTTCTTGAACTATTTTTTGAAGATTAAAATCAATGGTTAAAACTAAATTTTCTCCGCTTTTAGGTAAAGATTCTATTTTTTTTGATAAAATTTCACCCTTTGCATTTCTGTCTATTTTTATTTCACCCTTTTGCTCTTTTAAAATATCATTATACGTTTTTTCTACCCCTTCCTTTCCAGTTAGATCATAAATATTTTTATCCTGTCCTATATAACCTAAAATATGTGAAAGAGAAGATAAATCTACATAGTTTCTTATTATTCTTTTTTGAATGGAAAAATTTTTAAAATCATCTATTCTTGTTTGGAAAAAAATTAGTTCTTCATGGGTTAATTTTTTTTTAATAATAATTTCAGGTTCATTTATGTTTTTTAAAATAATTTTTTTTACATCTAAATGGAGAAAATTAGAAATTTCTTGAAAATTTTTTTCATCTTCTTTTGAAATATTAATTTGGGGATGAAAAACAAGATCAAAAATTATCTCATTTTTAACTAGGGGTGTTAAATTTCTATCAAAAATAATTCCCCTTTCTGCGGAAAATTCTAAAATTTTATATCTATTCTTTTCAGCAAGATTTTCATAATAATCACCTTTTACTATTTGAAGAAAAGCGCAATAAATAAGAAAACTAGAAATTAAGACTATTCCTATAAAGAGAATTAAAAAAAATACCCCCCTTCTTAAAGGAAATTCAATTTTATTTTCTTTTCTTCCTTCTTTTTTTTGAAAAATGTCGTCTATCAATATGTCTTCAAATTTTATTTCTCTATTTTTTCTTTTTATAAAGAAATTTTCCTTTTTAAAAATAAAAACCATAATACTAAAATAAACATAATATTTAAAAAAAGATAAGAAAAAGAGATTTTTAAATTTTGTTTAATAAAATATAAAAAAATATTATATAATAGAAAAAATAATAAGAAAGAAATAATAAATATAAAAAAATTTGAAGTATTAATGTTTTTTAAAATAATTTCAAAAATTAAACCAATTATAGCAAAAAAAGCGGTAAAATAACCAAAATGATAATTTAAAAAGATATCTAATAAAAACCCACCAGATAATCCAAGTAAAACTGGTTGAGTTTTTAAAACCTCTTTTTTATAACAAAGAATAAAGAAAATTAAAAAAAATAAATTTATTTTATTTAAAAAAGGAATATTGGGAAGAAAGCAAAATTGCAAAATAATTAAAAGATATAAAATTATTATTTGCCAAAAATAATTCATAAAATATTTTTATTTTCTACTAAAATTTATTTCCTAAAAAATGGTATGCTTTCAATTTTTATTTTATAACAAATAAAATTGATAAGTCTTCCTTTAAAAAAGCAGGTAGAATTTCTCCTTTTAAATAAGAACTTCTTTCATCTTTTTCTATTTGTTTAATTTCGCCTACTATTAAATTAGGAAAAAACTTTCCACTAACTTTAGCTGTTTTTACAATATCACCTTCGGAAACCTGACTGCTAGATGGAATTAAATCAAATATTAATTTATTATTACCTTGTCCTTTTGCTATACCTAAAATATTATTAATTTCAATATCAAAAGAGAAATCTTTTTTTGTTATTAATTGAACTTGAGAAAAATTTTCAAAAACTTTTATTATTTTTCCTACTAGAATTTTATTTTCTGTTATTACTGTAAGATCTGTTATAATACCATCTTTTTCTCCTTTATTAATAAAAATTGTATCATCAATAGTCGAAAAACCCCAAGAGTTTGCGGGCAATAATGAAATATTTTTTTGGGCATCAATATTAATTTGTTTTTTTAATTTAATATTTTCCTCTTTTGTATTTTCAAAATCAATTAATTTTTGTTTTAAAATTAAATTTTCATTTATTAATTTTTTATTTAGTTCTCTTAAATTTGAAAAATTTTTAAAATCTAAGAAAAAACTATTTATTTTTAAAGAGATATTCCAAAAAATTTTGCCAGTTTTGGAAAAAATTAAATAAGTAAAATTTATTAATTTATTTCTAAAATCTTTATTAAAAAGAGAGAAAATAAATATTATTAAAATAGTTAAAAATATCAAAAAATTTTTAATTTTTTCTTTTTCCATTTTTAGATTATAACTATTTTTTTAAAAAAATTAAACCTACCTTAAATTTAGGTAGGTTTATTATTATTTCTAAACTTTCGTAAGGCGACTACCTACTTTTGCTCTAAAATAAATTTTAGAGCTATCATCGGCCTTGGAAGATTTCACGACCGAGTTCGGTATGGAATCGGGTGGAGCACTTCCAGCATGGTCGCCTTACGAAAGTTTAGAAATAGCACCAAAAATGTTAGCTGAAGGTTTCGGTATGATTAGTAATCCTTGGCTTAATTCCTTACGGAACTTACACCTAGATCCTATCAAGGTGGTAGTCTGCCACCTACCTAAACGAACCCTAATCTTGGCCCGGGCTTCGAGCTTAGATGCTTTCAGCTCTTATCCCTTATCAACATAGCTACCCAGCGATGCCCTTGGCAGGACAACTGGTACACCAGAGGTTGACTCATCCCGGTCCTCTCGTACTAGGGACAACTGGCCTCAAGGTTCTACGCCTGCAGTAGATAGGGACCAACCTGTCTCACGACGGTTTGAACCCAGCTCACGTACCACTTTAATTGGCGAACAGCCAAACCCTTGGGAGCTTCTTCACCCCCAGGATGTGATGAGCCGACATCGAGGTGCCGAACAGGGCCGTCGATGGGAACTCTCGGGCCCTACTAGCCTGTTATCCCCAGGGTAACTTTTGTCTGATGATCTTCCCCGTTTCTAAAAACAAGGGTCGGTTCATTAGGTCCTGGTTTCCCAACTTAACACGCTCAATAAAGAACGTGCTACCCTAAAACATTATAATTTTAGGGGCTCGTGGTATCCCACTCGCAGTAAAGCCGGCTTATGCCCTTACACGACCACCACGATTTCCATCCGTGGCTAGCCGACCTTTGAACACCTCCGTTACTTTTTAGGAGGTAAGTGCCCCACTTAAACTACCCAGCTTCCACTGTCCCCAAAGGGTTAGAATTTTCAGTTTGAAAGGCGGGTGTTTCATTGGTGGCTCCATCTAACCCGAAAGTCAGACTTCATAGCCTCCCCGCTACGCTACGCATCCAAACCAAAAATTCAATAGAAACCTGTAGTAAAGCTCCTGGGGTCTTTCCGTCTAGCTGCAGGTAGGGGGCATCTTCACCCCCATTGCGTTTTCACCGACCGGCTCCTGGAGACAGTCCTCTGGTCGTTATACCTTTCATGCGGGCCGCAACTTACGCGGCAAGGGATTACGCTACTTTAACACGGTCAGAGTTACCGCGGACGTTCACCCGTGGCTTATATCACTCAGCCAATCTATTAAAAATAGATTGACCGGCAATTTTGACACACGGGCACTGGTCAGGTCTCAGCCCCTATACATCCCTTTACAGGTTAAGCAGGGACCTGTGTTTTTGTTAAACAGTCGCCAGAGGATCGTTCGCTGCGCCCTGTACCGAAGCGCTTGCGCGCCTGGTTCAGGGAGGTCTTCTCGCGAACTTACGACCACTTTTTTGCCGAGTTCCTTCAGGAGCTTTCAGCCGTTCACCTTAGCACACTTGTGCCCGGCCACCTGTGTCGGTTTCCGGTACGGATTATATATCTTTAACCCTACTGGTTTTTCTGGTCATCTGTTTTGTTTAGAACCCCGGGAATTACCCCAGGTAAGGAAATCCAATAATCCCTCTAAACTCCACAGATGCGTCACCATGCAGAAAGATATATAAGGGCCGGAATATTAACCGGCTTTTCCATCAGCTACCCTTTTCAGGTTTGCCTTAGGCCCGCCTAACCCTTGACTGAATACCATTGTCAAGGAAACCTTGGCCTTACGGTGTCAGGGGCTTTCACCCTGATTGCGGTTACTCATGCCAACATTCTCACTCGAGTATCCTCCAGCAAATCTTACGATTTACCTTCAGTGGATACTCGACGCTCCCCTACCTCCTGTATTTAAAAAAATACAGGACCACATCTTCGGTAGTAAGCTTTAGCCTCCTAAATACTTCGGTGCATTTATCCCTTGATCCCAATAGGATCATTCGGGTAGTGAGTTATTACACACTCTTTAAAAGATAGCTACCTCTAAGCGAACTTCCTACCTGTCAGGGGATAAATACTTCCTTATAACACTTAGCTTACATTTAGAGACCTTAAATGGTGGTCTGGGCTGTTTCCCTTTTGACCATGGAGCTTAGCCCCCATAGTCTTACTCTCTCGTAATAATTTTCGCCATTCGGAGTTTGATTGATCTATCTGGATTTCTCCAAAAATAGACCATTCAGTGCTCTACCTGCGAAAATTTTAAACGAGAGGCTAGCCCTAAAGCTATTTCGGGGAGAACCAGCTATTCCCAGGCTCGATTAGCTTTTCACTTCTTACCACAGATCATCCCAGAGTTTTGCACGGCTCACGGGTTCGGGCCTCCTCCCACATTTCTGTGGGATTCACCCTGTCCATGGCAAGCTCGCCTGGCTTCGGGTCTCAAGCACTCAACTATGTGGAAAAACCACAAACGTGCTATTCACACTTGGTTTCCCTATGTCTCCACTCTTTTTAGGGAGTTTAAACAATAGCTGAGTACTTGAACTCGTTGGCTCGTTCTGCAAAAAGCACCCCGTTACCCTGCTAAAAGCAGAGCTCCGAGTCTTTGTGGCTATGATGGTTTCAGGTTCTATTTCACCGGGGTCACCCCCCTACTTTTCACCTTTCCCTCACGGTACTAGTTCACTATCGGTGAGTGGGTAGTATTTAGCCTTGACTGTTAGTTCAGCCTGCTTCCCTCAAGCTTTTCATGTTCTTGAGGTACTCAAGAAAAATAGCAAGGAGCGTGAAATTATTTTTGCATACGGGACTTTCACCCTCTTTGGTTGTCCTTTCCAGGAACCTTCTGCTAATAATTTCACTTAAATACTCTTCCTCCTTTTTTTCTCCAGAAAAAATTCTGGAGAAAAAAGGACGCTATTTTCTTACAACCCCCAACATCATTTAAAAAAGTGGTGTTGGGTTTAGGCTCTTCCCTTTTCGCTCGCCGCTACTAAGGGAATTTTGCGAAGTACATCCTTGACCAACGACAAATGACTAACAACAAACGACGAAAATCATAAGTTGTTGGTCGTAAGTCGTAAGTCAAAAAAAATCACTTCGCGATTTTTTTCTTTTCCTGTGGGTACTGAGATGTTTCACTTCCCCACGTTCGCTCCATGCTAAAAATAGCATGGTAACATGGTTTTTAGCCATGTTGGGTTTCCCCATTCGGAGATCTCCGGATTAAAGGTTGGTACGCACCTCCCCGGAGCTTTTCGCAGCTACCCCACGTCCTTCATCGCCTCCCACTCCCAAGGCATCCACCATCTAGCCATAATAAACCTTCAGCTAACATTTCTGATGCTATTTTCCTTATTTAGTTTAAAAGAACAAGATTTTAAAAAGCCGCTTAGAAGCGGCTTTTTAAAAAATTTTGATAAAATAAAATTATTAACCGCTTCCTTTTGGTTTTTTAAAATTATTTACTTTTTTCATGCAACTTTATTTTATCTTTTTAAAATTTTTTGTCAAGACTTTATTTTAACCTTTTCCTAATTTCTTCTAATATTTCTTTTGCTAAAGATTGACCGCCTAATCCAAAAGCAAGACCACAACTTATTACAATTAAAGCAACAATTCCGGCGAATAAAATTTTTACTAAATCTTTTGCTACTCCTAATTGAGATAATATTGCCAATAAAGCAAATGTCCAGATTGCTACTGTTGAAGCTTTTGCAACAAATTTTCCAAAAGAAAAACCCAATTTATTAATTACAGCTGATACAATTTTTTCTACATAATTTACAAAAATAGCAGCGATAATAAATATAGCCATAGCTACTACTAAGTTTGGTAACCAGGAAACTATTCTGTCTAAAAATTGAGACAATTCACTTAATCCCAAAACATTTATTGAAGCGACTAAAAAGGTGATGATTAGAACCCACTTTATTAAACCTGCAATAAAATCAGATATTTCTCCTTTAATTTCAGCTTTTTCAAATATTTCTTTCCAGTTCTTAAATAAACTATCAAAGTTTATTTTCTTTAAAATTTGGGAAATTAGTTTTTCAAGCCAGGCTGAGATAAACCAACCAAAACAAAAAATAATAATACCAAAAACTAATTTTGGTATATATTTTAAGAAACTTAACCAAAGAGATTTTAAAGTATCAGTTGCGAACACTAAATCTTCCATATTTTTATTTTTATTTTTATCGACCTTTTACTATTATAAAAATTATAACTTATTTCTTTTTAAAGTCCAAATGTATTTTACTTTCTTGAACATGTTTACCTCCATATTTAGAATTTTTTCTTTCAGAATATGGAATTTTAGCTGGCGAAGATAGTATTTCAAAAGCGAGCTGGCAAATTTTAATTTTAGAATAAAGAACAATTGGAATATTTCCTATATTAGAGATTTCAAGAGTTAATTTACCTTTAAATCCGGGATCAATATATCCTGCTGTAGAATGGATAATTAATCCTAATCTTCCCCAGCTGCTTCTTCCTTCTATTCTTGCTCCAATATCAGCAGGAAGATGAATTTCTTCATATGTTACTCCTAAAACAAATTCTCTGGGATGCAAAATAAATTTTTCTCCTTCTTTAATTTTTACCAATTTAGTTAATCCCAAAAAACTTTCAGGATCTTTTGGATCAATAAAAGGTTTTTTATTGGAATTAAATATTCTAAATTCCTGACCTAATCTTATATCCAAAGAAGCGGGTCCTAATTGTGTAGAAAAATCGGGAAAGGGTTTAATAATAATTTTTTTTTCTTTTATATATTTTTTTATTTCTCTATCAGACAAAAGCATAATTTAATTTAAATTTATTTTTGATGAAAATTCTTAAATTCTTCTAAAAAATTTTTTAATTTTTAATATTCTTCGCATTTAATCTGATAAAAACTTCTCTCATGATCGCAAGATGGGCATTTCTCTGGTGGTTGTGTCCCAAAATGAATATAGCCACATTCGCGGCAGACCCACCAAACTTCTTTTTCTTTTTTGAATACCGTTCCTGCTTCAACTTCTTTCAAAAGTTTCTTGTATCGCTCTTTGTGATGCTTTTCTGCTATTGCAATCGCTCTTAATCTTTTAGCGATCTCAGGAAACCCCTCTTTTTCAGCAATATCAGCAAATTCTGGATACATTATTGTGTATTCATAATTTTCTCCGGAAATAGCTGATTTTAAATTTTCAGCAGTAGTGCCGAGTATTGTTGGAGCTATCGCTTCAACCTTTATTTCGTCAAGATTTTCTTTGCTTTTCTTTTTCAACTCGTTAATCAATTTAAACAGCCAACTTGCATGCTCTCTCTCGTTTTCTGCCGTGA
>JBAMLS010000007.1:0-1371 GCA_039793445.1 Minisyncoccales bacterium
CTGATATCGTTTATATATGATTCTATTTTAAAAAATAATTGCTTTTTGGGCTTAAAAATGTTTTTAATCTCATCTCTGTATTTCTCTAAATAAGTATAAGCAAAAAAGTTCCAATTCATTGTGTAAATAGTATTAAAATTTGGATCGGTTTCAAATTTTTTAATTATATCTGGTTTTTTAGATTCATCATCTAAAATAATCTGTTCTTGCGAAGAATCAATAATGTTTTTTGAATAAAAAATTTTAATCGGAAAAATAACCAACAGCTTATAACAAAATCTGTAAATTTTTCTAAAAAATCTAAATGCATTTTTATTTCTAAAAACAAAGGTTGGGAATGTTTTGTAAAACAAACATTTAATTAGTTTATTTTTAGAAAAGGGTATATCAAAAAATTTAGCATATTGGTAAAAACACCAAATATCAATGTCAAGTCCTTTTTCTAATGCATAAGCAATTAAATGAGAACAGAGCCAAAGTTGATTAGCAAGCTGTCCTTCATTGTGTTGCAAAACTATAATTTTTTTCATTCTTTCTTTTTAAAAATATAATTATCCAAAGATAATTTTCTCGACTTTGTAAATATTGATAAATTCTCTTCTATTAAATGAATTTCTCCTTCATCATCTACATAGTACGATTTATAGCCAAGACCTTTTAATAAATCTATAGCTTCTTCATGTAATTTTGAAAGTTTATTATCGGCTGACCAAACTTCCATAGAAATTATTGGGTTGTAATTTTTAAAAAAGTTTATTCCTCCCTCAATAACTAATTTTTCAGCTCCTTCGACATCTATTTTAATAACTGATGGCTTATTATAAGCAAGAATATAATCATCTAGTCTAATTGTTTTAACTTTTAATTTATTATTGCTTAGTCTTTCCCCAATTTCTGATATAAGAGACGAAGATCCAGTATGAGATGGGTTTATAAAGAAATAAGATTCTCCTGATTTATTTGATAAAGCTGCATTGTTCAAATACACTTTACCTTCTTTTATTTCTCTTTCTAAATTGTTTATAAGACTATCAAAAATCCATTTAATTGGCTCAAAACTGTGAACTTCTTTACAAAATTCTAAAGCTAAATAAGTATAAAACCCGTAATTTGCTCCTATATCGTAAAAAATGTCTGTTTCTTTTAAATTTTTAATAAAAAATCTTATAAGATTTAATTAAGAATAAATAGGAAACTTAGAAAAAAAATAAAATTCTTCATCAATAACTTTTACTTTAATTTTCTTGCCCCATGGTAATATTTTTATTTCTTCACGATTGAGAAAAAATTTAGGAAATATTTTATATTTAAAAAGTAAATGCAAAACATAAATCTCTCTACCATAAAAAAGCTTCTTGAATTTATTAGTAA
>JBAMLS010000007.1:1381-3696 GCA_039793445.1 Minisyncoccales bacterium
CATCCTATTGCCTTAGAATAATTTAAATACCTTTTGGGGATATTATAAAAATAGTTTAATATCTTTTGTCCTTTTATTTCCTCCATAAATTTAAAATAGTTTTATTTTTTAATTTTTTTACTTTTTTAAAATCTTCATAAGGAAGCATTACGACTATTAATTGTGACTTGGTTGCTTCTTTTAAGTTTTTAGCATAATTTATTTTATTTTCAAAAAGTTTTTTTGTTTCTTCAATAGCTAAATTTATTGGGTCATAAACTGTTATTTTTAAATCTTTGTTATTTTTTAATAACTCTTGAATTAATTTTATTGAGGCTGATTCTTCAAGAACATAAGTTTTTGATTTATAAGCTAATCCTAAAATTGATAAAGAATTTATTTTTTCTTTTTTTAAAACATTTAAAATTTTATTAGCTAAAAATTTTATTTGAAAATCATTTATTTTATGAGCTGATTCTGGAATTAAAGCTGAAATATTGGCTTTTGTTTTGGCAAAATGAGAAAAAGCTTTATTATCTCTTGGAAAACATGGTCCGCCATAAGCAGGTCCATATTTTAAATAAAATTTGCCAATTCTTCTATCGGCTCCCATTGCTTCGGTAATTTTATCTATCTCGGCTCCAGGAATTCTTTCGCAGATATTGCCAAGCATATTAGCAAAGCTAATTTTAGTGGTTATGTAAGAATTTATGGCAATTTTAGTAATTTCGGCACTAACAATTGACATTTGAGCAACGTAAGGATTATTCAGACAAACTTTTTTCCACAACCCCTCAATCAAATCTCCTACTTTTTTGTTATTTTCGCCAATTAAAACTAAATCTGGTTCTAAAATACCCTTAATAATATCGCCAATAGCAATAAAAGTTGGATTATAAATTACGGTGAAATCTTGATTAAATTTTTTATTTGAATTTTTTTCAAGAAAAGGAATTATTTCACTTTCAATTGATGTCGGACTAACAGTTGAAGTTATAACAAAGATTTTAAATTGGTTAGAATGCTTTAACTCATCAACTAATGGTTTTATTGCTTTTTTTACATACTCATTTGAAAAACTGCCATCTTTTTTTGAAGGAGTTGGAACAATAACAAAAAATATATCTGAGAAATTAAAAACTTCTTGAGGGTTAGTTGTTGCTTTTAGTCTATTTTTAGATTTATTAATTAGTTCTTGAAGGTTGGGTTCTAAAAATGGTGCTTTGTATTTATCAATGCTTTTCACAATATCTTCATTAATATCCAAACCCAAGACATTAAATCCTCGATAAGCAAAACAAGTTGCAAAACAACTACCTAATTTCCCCAATCCAATTACAGCTATATTTTTATTATTTATTTTTATATTCTACCTTGTTTTTTAAGTTCTGATTCAATCCAGCGATAAGTTTTTTCGATGCCTTCGCGCAAAGGTTTTTGAGGAGCCCAACCTAATTTTTCTTTAATTAAAGTATTATCTGAATTTCTGCCGCGAACGCCTAATGGTCCCGGAATATGTTTAATAGTTAAATTTTTGCCGGCAATTTCCATTATCATCTTGGCTAAATTGTTAATTGAAATTAGTTCTTCTGAGCCGATATTTATTGGACCAAGAAAATCTGAATCCATCAATTTCCTTACACCTTCCAAGCATTCATCAATATATAAAAAACTTCTTGTTTGCTCTCCATCTCCCCAAACTTCAATTTCACCACCATCTTTAGCTAAAGCAACTTTTCGGCATAAAGCGGCTGGTGCTTTTTCTCTACCGCCTTCATAAGTTCCTTCTGGACCAAAAATATTATGAAAGCGGGCAATTCTGACATTTATTCCATAATTTCGATGAAAGGCTAAATACATTCTTTCAGAAAATAATTTTTCCCAGCCATATTCTGAATCAGGACCAGCTGGATAAGCATCTGATTCTTTTAATCCGGGGTTATCAGGATCGGTTTGTTTATATTCCGGATAAATACAGGCGCTTGAGCTATAAAATACTTTTCCTTTAAATTTTTTTTCTTTTAAATAATAGAGGCAATTCAAATTAATCAAAGCAGAATTATGCATAATATCCGCGTCATTTTCTCCAGTAAAAACAAAACCAGCTCCACCCATATCAGCGGCTAATTGATAAACTTCGTCAAAATCTCTGTCTAAAATTTTTTCCCAAACATTTTGGTCTCTTAAGTCAGCAATTATAAAATCATCAGCCTCATCTTTTGGAGAATGTTCAGGATATTTTAAGTCTACACCTCTTATCCAAAAACCTAAATTTTTTAAATATCTGACTAAATGATGACCAATAAATCCACCTGCTCCTAAAACTAATGCTTTTT
>JBAMLS010000007.1:3706-20432 GCA_039793445.1 Minisyncoccales bacterium
ATGCTTTTTTCATATATATTTATTTAATATTTATTTAATATTTATTTAATAATGAATTCGGCCTTGATACCACTCAATTGATTTTTTTATGCCATTAATTATATCAGTTTTTGGTTGATAATTTAAAAGTTTTTTGGCCCTAGAAATATCGGCAATATATTTCACTACTTCGCCTTTTCTACTGCTTTTAATAATTATTTTAGATTTTGAATTCAAAAATCCTTTTATAAGTTTAGCTACATTTAAAATTTTTGTACCTTTACCTGTGGCAATGTTGAAAGTATTGTTTTTAACTTTATCAAATTTTTGAATAGTTCTAATTACTCCTCCTACAGCATCATCAATATAAGTAAAATCTAAAGTCTTTTCTTTGCCAAAAATAATTAATGGTTCATTTTTGAAAGCCTTTCTTATAAACAGAGGAACAACTCTGTCGCTTTCGTCATACATACCATAAACATTAGAAAATCTCACAATAACATAATTAATACCAAAACATTTATTGGAAGAATGAATTAACACCTCTCCCAAAATTTTAGAGGCAGAATAAGGACTTTCGCAATTTTCAATCCTTACATCTTCCTCTTTGTGCTTAATTTTTTGAGTATTACCATAAACTTCTCTTGAAGAAGCAAAAATAATGTTTTTGATATTGTGCACTCGAGCATATTCTAAGATATTAAAAGTTGTTATCATATTATCTTTAGCAAGCTCAGGGTCTTTAACCAATTCATATACTCTAGCATTAGCGGCTAAGTGAATTATCAAGCCTATATCTTTAGGTAGCTTTTCAAAAACTAGTTTTCTATTTTTTAAATCAATATGAATGGTTCTTTTGTCTATTTTTTTAAGCCATTTATTTTTCTTCCAATCAACGCCAATAATATCATATTTCAAATCCAGCAATTTTTCACATAATCTTGTGCCAATGGTTCCACTACTTCCTGTTATTAAAATTTTTTTCATTTTAGTTTTTATTATTAAACCAATCTTCGAAAAGTCTTTTTAATAATTTTTGTTTTTTCAAATATTGAAGGTTAATTTCCCAGATTGTTTTAAAAGGTTCTGGTTTCAGTTTTAGATTTTTATAATGAAAAATTAAAGCATTTAAATCTTTAGGAAGACACTTTCCGCCAAAACCTTGATAACCATTATACATAACATCAAAATGACTTTTCCCTAATCTTCTTTCGTTTTCTAATCCTTTTCTAACGAAATTATAGTTTGCTCCAAATTTTTTAGTCAATTCATAAATTTGATTAGCAAAAATTACTTTTATTGCCAAAAATGAATTAACTGCTTGTTTGATAATTTCTGCTTCTGTGGCTGGCATAATAGTATTTAAATTTTTGGCTTTTGGTAAAAGTTTTAAAATTTGTTTAGCAAACTTCTTTGATTTTTTTGTATATCCAATAATTTGTAAATCTGTATTAATATAAGTTCCCCAGGGGTCAGCTTCTCTTAAAAATTCTGGGTTAAATAAAAAAGAGTGTTTCTTATATTTTTTCTGAAATTTTTCAGTCGTGCCTGGTAAAACTGTTGAACGAATAACGAAAATTTTTGGTTTTTTAAAATATTCAATGTTTCCCGTAAGAGCATCTAATTTATAACCAGATTTTTGATCAAACGGTGTTGGCAAACAGAAAAATATAATTTTTGCTCTATCTACCTCTTCTAAGCCACCAATCTTTTTAAATTTATCGTAACCATAAACTTCATAATTATTTTTCTTTAACCAATCAAACAAAGTTTTACCAACAATACCCAAACCAATAATTCCAATTTTTGATTTATTTTTTGAAGACATAAGCAAAAATTTTACCTCTTAAACTTTTATACAAATATACACTAAAAAGGAAATTAAGTAAACCCCGGCCGCCGATTAAAACTGAAAGAATAACATTAAGATAATAAATTTGGGGTTGGGAAATGACAAAATACATTACGAGACTTGAAAGACCAGCACCGAGAAAGCTGAATAGAAATTTTAAATTAAAGGGCTGAATAGAAGTAAATTTAGTAGTAAATTTGAAAAGTAAAAAGAAAATTAAAAGGAGGGTAACTACGGTGGTGGCGGCTGCTCCATAAAGAGAATATTTGGGAATCAAAATTGCGTTTAAAATGACATTGATGATTGCTCCGGAAAGGGTAATATAAAAAAGTTTTTTTTTTGCTGGTTAGCAACGACTAATATCTGACCAAAAGGGCTGGAAAGAAAAGAAATTCCAGCCGTTAGGATTAAAATTTGAAAAGCCAAAATAGAAGGAAAATAGCTGGGGTCATAAATCCAGTCTATTATTCTTGGGGCAAGAGTAATGTCACCTACCACTATTGGCAGGGCTAAAAAAATCATTGATTCTAAAAAGTAATCCCAGGCTTTTTTAAGTCTTTCCTTTGATTCTTTGAAAGCAAGGCTTAAAGCCGGAAAAAAACTGGTAGAAATAAGAGCAGAAGGAATTAAAATCACTCCAATAATTCTGTAGGCAGCGTTATACCAACCGGTTTGGGTGATCTGGCCCCAATAGCCCATCATTATTGAATCAATTTGGCTATAAATCGCTCCAAAAACTCCGGCTAAAGCCAAAGGCCAAGACATTGACAAAAATCTTTGCCAGATTGATTTATCCCAACTGAGAGATAATGGATAAAACTTGAAATGAAAAAATAACAAAATGAAAATTAGAGCAACTAAGCTGGCAAATAGATAACTATAACTTAAATTCATTACCGAAGGAAAATTTAAAATTACAAAAAAGCCAGCAACAGTGACAACCAAGGCTTGTAAAATCCTTGCCCAGGCTTCATATTCCATTTTCTGGCGGGCTTGAAAAAAAGCATAAATAATGCCTGAAAACCCGCTTACTATAATATAAATTCCCAAAATCCAGATTAGTCCCCGGATTATTGGGTCGAAAGTAATAAAAAAAGAGCCAATTAAAATTAAAATTAAAGTGCCTAAACCCAAAAAAAATTTTAAAGAAAGAATGGCTGGGAATTCTTTTTCTTTTTCTTTTTTCCAAGAAAGTTCTCTGGTGGTAATTGTCGAAACCACTAAATCAGAAAAAATACCAAACAGAGAGACAAAAATAGGGCAAAAGTGAATTTTCCATATTCTGTGGCTCCTAAAACCCTGGCAACATAAATAATTAAAATCAGTTTTAAAAATTTGGTCACTCCTTCAGCCACTGCTAACCAAAAAGTATTTTTAAAGATAGTTTGTTTTACTCCTAAATTTTCAAGAAAAAATCTTCTCGGGCTCAAAATAATATTTCTAATAATATTTCTGACATTCATTTTTTAGAAATCAAATCTTCAAAAATATCGAGGTAATAAACTTTTTTTTCATCAATTAAAAATGGGGCCAATCTCTTTTTGAAATTTTTGAGATTCGGCTTTACTCTTTTTAGATAAAAGTCCTTTAATTTCGCAAAAAGTTCTTTTTCATTCTTTACTTTTATCTCAGAGAAAAGGGCTAGAGATGGTTTTATTCTATGACTGAAAAACCAAACTACATCATAAAGATCCCTGGGCTGAAAATCTTTTCTTTTAAAAAGGGCTAATATTTTTTGAGATAAAAGAAATTCCGGAGTGTTAGTAATCGTACTTTGAACCATTCCAAACCGACTTAAAATAAGAATCTCTGTCTCTGGCTTTATTTTTGGAGTAGTATAATTTATCCTTATTATTAAATTTTCTTCTTTATGATGGCTAATTCCTAATTGAAAAAGCAAATTTTTAAATTTCATTTCTCCAATTCCTGAATTATCTGTCTTTTTCATTTTGTATTCTATTTCAAATCCTTCTTTTTCTAATTTATTTTTTGCTTTTGAAAAAATATTTTTAATCTTTGAAAATTTTAACCCAAGGTTATCAAAATCTAAATCTTCTGAAAATCTATCTAAATCCCTTAAAAGTCTTAAACTTGTCCCTCCCATAAAAGAAAGGAGGTTGGAAGATTTTTCTTGGTATAAATAATAGATGATTTTCGTCTGAAGATATTCTCTAATTAAAGCTCGGGGTTTACTTTCTGGAATTTTTAACCTTTTCCCTTCTTCTTTTAAAGTATCCAATAAATATTTATCAGGCATATTTTTTAATTAAAATTTCAACTAATTTATGGAAGGTTTTATTCTTTTTTGACACCAATTTTGTCCAATTTTTAAAATCTTGCCAATTGAATTTCTTTGGCAAAGATAATCTCAGCTCTTCTATAAAACCCTCGAGCGATTCTATTTTTTTGGCTTTTAAATAAAGATAATCAAATAAAGCCTTTTCTGGTAAAGCAATATTATAACTATAATTTTTTTCTATCAAAATAGATTTAAAACCAAAAAATAAATCTGGCTTCAAATGGTTATAATAAAAAACTCCGTAATTTTTTGTATTGAATTTCTTCGTTTTATTTATCGTTACCGAAGTTATAGCAAAAGGAATATCAGGAATAATGCTGTAGTAATTTAAGGCGGTCTCTAAACTGATATAAGCAGGGCCGTAAATAAAATTGGCTAACAAAAAAGGGTCTTTAATTTCAAAATCAGAGAGTTTATAAACACCACGAATAATATTTTCAAGATACCCCTTTTTCGACCAAAAATTTAATTGATTCAAAGTGGTCTGTCTCTGGGTTCTAGGAAACCGTTTAAAGACATCTTCTAATTTAAATAGAGGATAATTTTTTATCTTATCTTTTAATTCATTAAAAGTCATATATTTCCATAAATAACATTTTTTTATTATTATCGGAAATATATTCATTTTTGTCAAACTTTGCGAGTGAACCAGTTTATTGTTTCTCCATAATTCAATGGTGACAGTCACCTTTTAAAAAGAGGCTTGAAATTTAAAAAATAAATTCAAAATTGACTATATTAGACCATAAAATGACACTTGGCACAAATTTAATCAAATCATCTTTTTATATTGGAAATGGAAAATTAAGTCTTCTTAAACCATTTTATGGTTTCAGTTAATCCTTTTTCTAAATCATATTTTGGTTGCCAACGAAGTTCTTTTTTTATTTTGGAAAAATCTAAACAGCTTCTTTTTAGGTCTCCTGGCTTGGCCAATTCGTAATTTGGCTTGATATTTTTTTTAAGTTTCTGGGAAATTAAATTGTAAAGTTCGTTTATTGAGGTCTCAATTCCTGTTCCCACATTAAAAACCGGTTCCAAATTTGCAAAGATCGGAGCTCTGTAAGCTAAAGCTTTTAGAGCTGCTTCCACTACATCTTTAACATAAACAAAATCTCTTGTTTGGAAACCATCGCCAAAAATGGTTGGGATTTTATTATGTAAAAGTTTGTCAATAAAAATTGTCACTACCCCTGCCTCGCTTTTTAGATTTTGCCTTGGACCATAAACATTTGAAAATCTCAGAGAAATAAAATTTAAACCAAAATTTTCTTTATAAAATTTTAAATATTTCTCAACTGTTAATTTTGAAATACCATAAGGTGAAATTGGATTTTCAGAATAATTTTCAGGGGTTGGTATTTTTTTTGTTTCGCCATAAATTGCTCCGCCACTTGAGGCAAAAATTATTTTTTTGACACCAAAATTTTTACAATTTTCTAAAATATTCAAAGAGCCAAAAATATTAACTTTTGCATCAAAAATTAAATCTCCAACTGATTTTCTAACATTCATTTGGGCTGCTAAATGAAAAACTATAGTTGGTTTTTCTTTTTTAAAAATTTCTGAAATTTTTGGATTTAAAATATCAATTTTATAAAATTTTGCTTTTTTATTTATATTTTCTTTTTTACCAGTAGATAAATTATCAATTATAATAATTTTATATCCCCTTTTAATTAAAGCATCCTGGAGATGACTTCCAATAAAACCTGCTCCTCCTGTAATTAAAATTTTTTCTTTCATAGAAATTATGATATATTATTTTATATGAATTTACAAGAAAAAAGTTATAAAATTTTAAAACAATTAGAAAAATACACAAAAACAGATATAAATTATGTAATCAAAGGAAGTTTTTGGTGGATTTTTGGCAAAGTTATCTCTTTTTTATCTTCTTTTTTAATGTTGATATTTTTTTCTCGTTTTTTATCAAAAGAGGTATATGGAGCCTATCAATATGTCCTTTCTACAGCTGGAATTATTGGAATATTGTCTTTATCTGAAATAGGCACCGCTTTATTAAGAGCAGCAGCTAAAGGAAGAGAAAAAACATTTTTTTTGTGTGAAAAAGAAAGAATAAAATTTAGTTTTTTTACATTTTTAATTTTATTGAGTGTTTCTGGCTGGTATTTTTTACATAAAAACCTTGAATTAGGTTTTTCTTTTTTAATAAGTAGTATTTTTTCGCCATTGATTTCAATTTTTAGTCTTTACAGCTCTTTTTTACAGGGAAAGAAAAAGTTTGATCTTCAAAATATCTATTTCATTTTAAATAATATTTTGGCCGCTTTCTTTATAATTTTAATTACTATTTTAAAACCTAAATTAGTTTGGATTATTTTTGCTTATTATTTTGGTTTCTTTATCACTAATTTTATTTTTACTCTAAAAATTAGAAAAATGATTGATTTAAATACAGAAGAAGATAAAGAAGCAGTTTCTCTTGGTAAACATTTAACAATAATGACTATACCCCAATATATTGCGGGCCAAATAGATAATGTAATATTGTGGCAAATAGCAGGACCTATTGAAGTTGCTATTTACGCTTTTGCTTTAAGATTAGTAGAAAGAATATCTGAAATATTTCCCTTTTCAGGACTAGCATTTCCTAAAATGGCAGAAAAAAATTTAAAAGAAATAAAAAAGAGTATTTTTGAAAAATTTTTAAAATTATTTTTATTTTCTATCCCTCTTTTTGGATTATATTATTTTTTATGTCCTTATTTTTTTAAAATATTTTTCCCAAATTATTTAAATTCTATTTTTTATTCACAAATTTTAGCTATTACTTTGCTTTTCACCCCTTTTTCTTTTTTAGCGACAGTATTTTTGGCTGATGGAAGGAAAAAAGAACTTTATCTTTTAAATTTATTGCCTCAAATTTTAAAAATAATTTTATTTTTTATTTTGATTCCTCTTTTTAAAATATGGGGCGGAATATATTCGATTTTAATTTCTCAAATTTTTTATTCTATACTTACCCTTTACTTTTTTAAAAAATTCTAAAAATCTCCTGTTATAGGCTCTAAGTTGTTAGTTGTTAGTTATTAGTTATTAGTTATTAGTTATTAGTTATCCCCCTTGGTTTTTCCCAAAATTTAAAATAAAGTTGATCTTTTGAATTGTTAAATTATCTGCTATACCTGTACCAAATAATAAATTTCTTGGTAACAAAATATCTTCTTTATATCTTTCTTGAAATCTTTTTACAGCAGCTTTGGTTAAATTTCCGTAATATCCAGAAATTATTCCTTCTGGATAAATATCTTTTCCTTGTAATTTTAAAAATTCTTGAAGACATTTTACTCTTTGACTTTTTTCTCCAGGCAAAATTGGGCCAGAAAAATTAGCGCATGATATCTTTTGTCTTAAAATTTCAGATATTTTTATTTGAATTTGTAAAATTTGATTTTGAAGATCTTTAACTCTTTGCAATAACTCTTCTAAAAGCGCTTCATTTTCATTTTGATTTTTTATCTTAATAGAAAAGTCATAAACATTATAATCTTGAGTTTTAACTTTATTTTCAAAAAAGACAATTAAACTTAAAGAATCTGAAGGACTTAAATTGGAAAAAGAAATTATTCCCTTCTGTAAATTATCAAGTAAAATATTATCAACTTTACATTTATTTTGACTACAGAAAATATAAACTACTTGAAAACCTCCTTCCCTTTTCCCTTCAAAATTAATTTGAAAATTACCGCTACCTGCAATTTTATACCAATTTCCCGTCCAAGATTTTGTAAAATAATTTAAAGAATATTCTGAATTTTCTGAACGAGGCAATAAAATTAAAAATGGTAGCACTTTTATAGATTTTAAATTCTCATTTTTAAAACAAAATAAATCTGATCCCAAATTATCGCAATCATTAGAAAAAATAGTAATTAAAAAATTTCTAAAAACATCAGAAAAATCTACTGAAAAACCATTATTTTTTAGAGATTCTTCGATTGAAGCAATACCAACTTTTGAAGACTGCATCGTGTCTTTTATCACCTTTTGCCCATATTTTTCTGCGAGATATTGAGCAAATAAATTTATAATTCCATAATTTTGTCTTTTATTTTCCCAAAAAGTTAAAGAAACTGATGGATTTGAGAGAAAATCACTGATTCTTTGCTGTAAATTAGAATTTGGATAATTTTGATCATAACCTAAATAAGTAGGAGCGTATTCTGCCCTTAATTCATTTAACCAAACATCCTCTTCCACATTTCTTAATTTCTCTTTTTGATAAAAAGTGATTAAATGAGTAAATTCATGAGCCAAATAAGAGGGTAATCTTTTAGAAAAAAGCGATTTTGTATTTAAATAAACTATTTCTCTTTGGTTTGAATTTGGATTTTGTAAAGTTAAATATTCATCTCCTGAATTAAAATAGCCGCCTGCTTCTTCTTTCATTTGCTGAAATAAAACAGTAATTCGAGAGTCATTATCTATGCCAGGATCCCATTCTTTTCCATAAAAAGAAGTTAATTTTGGATAGATATTATTATCAAATTCTCTTGATAAAAAATCTAAATTGTTTAAAACTTCATTTTTTTGATTATCTGGCAAAGAATAAAACCAATCTTTTTCTAAATAAAAATAGGCATTATTTGAAAATTTTTCTAAAATTGCATCCACTTTTAGCCGATTTTTTAAATCATAATCAGAATTTACAAAAAAACTTTTTGTCTGACCAAAATTATCAGCAAAAGAAAAAAGTGGAAAAATTAAAAATAAAAAGGTAAATAATAAAAATAAATTTTTTTTAAAATAAAATTTCATATAAGGTCAAAAATTTCTAAAAATATTTTTAAAATTAATAAATTTTAGCAAAAATTTTTTTAAAAATCAAAATAAATTATTTTTTTAATTTTGTCTTTCTTTTTATTTTTATGGCTAATAAAAATCAATTAAATAATAATATCTTAATCTTTTTTGATATTTTAAGTTGAAAAATGCTAAAATATCTGTATAATTAATTATAAAATTCGGGAGCTGGTGTAACGGCTAACATAGGCGCTTTGGGAGCGTCTGACTCCGGGTTCAAGTCCCGGGCTCCCGAAAGGCGCGGGAGTAGCACAATGGCAGTGCATCGGCCTTCCAAGCCGTGTATGCGGGTTCGATTCCCGTCTCCCGCTCTTTTTTTAAAAAAATAGATGAATAACTGGGAAACAAAATTTAATTACCTTCCATCTCAGGAAGAAGAAAATAATCCTGAAAAAAAGTTGGAAACATTTGTAAAGGAAATGTCTGAAAAAATTTCTGCAGAATATAATATTCCAATTCTTGCTAATGGTAGAATAAATTTTGAAGAATTTAAAGATATATATTCAGAATCTATTATTGAAGAAGATAAAAAATTTTTAGACGAACTTGAAAATAAATTTAAGAATGAAAAATTAAAATTTGAAAAAGAAGCAAGTTTAAATTTTAAAAAATCTCCAGATCAAATTGAAGAAATAAAAGAAGAAGATCTTTCTTTTAAACCTTCAGAAAAATTAGAAATGTTTAAATTTGCGATTTTTAATAAATTTTTATCAAAAAAAGGTATCACCTTAAGAAGTTCAAGATACGACGATGTTAAAAACGGTTTTGACAATCTAATTTTAGAAAAAGAAAGTGGCAATGTAATTTGCGCTTTAGATGAAATTTGCAATATTAAAGGACCTTATTATGAAGAAAAGGTAAAAAAAATTTTAGAAAAAAACAAAATACAGGAGGGAGCAAAAATAAAATATGGTTTGAAATTCCAAAAAGAAAAAGAAAAATTTTTAATAAAAAAATGTCAGCTTCAAAATGTTCCTCTTTTTTATATATCTTTGCCGCAAGAATCTCTTGAAAAAGGAACAAAAACCTTTATTCCAAATTTAGAAGAATATGCAGATTACGAAAAAAAAATAATGAAATATTTTATCTCCTCTTTAATGTACCAAATAAGAAGATTAGAGTTAGAGCCAAAACTTTCTCCTAAAATAAATGAAAATATTATAAAATTTAAGAGATTTTTAAAAGAAATTGAAAAGACATTTTAAAAAGCGGGTAAAAAAACCCGCTTTTTAAAATAAGATATTTTTAAAAACTTACTTATAGTACCGCTTGTTTTAAATCTTTGGCCGCTCTAAATTTAACTGCCTTCTTTGCAGGAATCTTAATTTTTTCTCCAGTTTTTGGATTAATACCCATTCTTTCTTTTCTTTTTGAAACTCTAAAAACTCCAAAACCTGCTACTGCTACATCATTTCCTTTTTTAAGTTGATTTATGATTTCATCAAAAATCGTATTTACTATTTCGTGCGCTGTCTTTTTTACTTCAGTATACTTTTTACTTAATAAAACTTCTGCTAATTGATCTTTTGTTACTTTTGCCATATTTTAAAATATTTTATTTACGACCTTTTTTATTTTAAATTTATCTTGCATATTCTATAACCCTTGTTTCTCTTATAACAGTTACTTTAATTTCGCCAGGATAATTTAATTCTTGTTCTATTCTATGGGCAATATCTCTGGCTAATTTATATGCTTCTAAATCACCTATTTCTTCTGGTTTTACAAAAACTCTTATTTCTCTACCTGCCTGAATAGCATAGGCTGTTTTAACGCCCGAGAAAGAAAGAGCTATATCTTCCAATGATTTTAATCTTTTTAAATAATTTTCCAAAGTATCTTTTCTCGCTCCAGGTCTTGAACCTGAAATTTGATCTGCTACTTTAACGATAATTGCCTCTATTGTTTGAGCTTGGTATTCTTCATGATGGGCTTTCATAGCATCTATTATTTCTTTTGGTATATTAAATTTTTCTAAAATTTTTATTCCTAATTCAACATGCGGTCCTTCTATTTGTTGATCAATTGCTTTTCCTATATCATGTAATAATCCCGCTTTTTTTGCAACTTCCACATTTGCCCCTAATTCTGAAGCCAAAAAACCTGATAATTCTGCAACTTCTATTGAATGTAAAAGGACATTTTGGCCATAACTTGTTCTAAAATAAAGCCTGCCTAATAAATTTATTATTCCTTCTGGTAAGTCTAAAATTCCTGTATCAAAAATTGCTTTTTGACCATATTCTTTTATTTTTTGTTCTATTTCTTCTCTTGCTTTTTGAACATATTCTTCAATTCTAGCAGGCTGTATCCTGCCATCTTTAATAAGCTTTTCAAGAGCAATTTTTGCCACTTCCCTTCTAATTGGATTAAAAGAAGAAATTACTACGCTTTCTGGCGTATCATCAACTATAACTTCAACCCCGGTTAATTCTTCAAAAACTTTTATATTCCTTCCTTCTTTACCTATTATTCTTCCCTTAATTTCTTCAGACGGTAAATTTACCACCGAAGTTGTAATTTCTTGAGATTGAGAAGCAGCATATCTCTGAATAGCCAAAGACAATAATTCTTTTGCTTTTTGGGCATATTTCTCTTCTCCTTCTTTTTGTAATTTCTGAATTCTATTTATAATATCTAACTCATATTCTTTCTCTACTTGTTTTAATAATTCATCTTTTGCTTCTTTTTCTGACATTCTTGCCAATTCTTCTAATCTCTTTTTTAATTCTATTTCTTTTTGTTCTAATTTTTCTTTAATTTCTTTAATTTTTTTTAACTTTTCCTCAAACTCTCTTTCTCTTTGTTCTTGTTGAATTATTTTTTGATCTAATGTCTGTTCTCTTTTTAAAAGAACCCTTTCTGTTTGCGATAACTCTTCTCTTCTTTGTCTAAATTCCTCTTGGGCTTTTGTAATAATTTGATCCGCTTTTTGCTGAGCTTCTTTTAAAATTCTTTCTGCTTCTTCCTTTGTTTGTTGAATCTTCTTTTCTAATTTTGCTTCAATTGTTCCTTTTTTCTTTTTAACTAGAGATTGTCTTACATAATAACCTAAAATTATACCAGTTAAAAATGTTAAAAATACCAACAAAGTTTGAATTGTTGAATTCATAAATTTGAAAAACTTTCTGTATAGGTATTAAATTCATCATTATTTTATTTATTTAAATATTAATAATAGCAAGAAAAATAAAAAAGTAAAACAATTTATGGTGAAATTTCTTTCCATTTTGGCAAGGGCAAATAGGTTTTAATAGATTTAGTAGTAGTACAAGTGCCAACATCGTCGGTAATGCTTAAAGAGATATTTTTACTGCCTATATTTGAAAATTTTACCCTCGGATTTGGAGTATTAGGTCCTGTGCCATCTACAAAAATAGCATCAGAAGACATTTGCCAAAAAAATGTCTTTCCTTGACAAGAAATTTGATCATTATTGTTATTATAACAAACACTTAAAGAAGTTTGGGTGCAAGTAGCATCTTCAACTGCACAAAATTGAATAACTTCATTTCGAGTAATGGTTTGGGGGATCCAATAAAAATTAGGGCTCGGAAAAATATGAAGAGGTGTCATAAAAGATGTTGAGGCTTGTTGCCATGCTGAACTTTTAGGACCATAAGTATCCCAAACTTTTACTCTCCAAAAATAAGTAGTGTTATAACCTAATTGACCAAAAGAAGGTTTTTTAGCTAAAATAACCTGCAACGACTCAGCAGAACTTGTTACTTTATTTGTATCAACTTGAAGATCTGTAAAATTACTATCTTTAGCTACTTGTAACTGATAAGCAGATTGGCTATCTCCGGGATCTGGATCTTGAAATTGCCAAGAAAATTGATAATAAGGAGGAAGCCCACAACAATCTCTTGTATAAGATAAATTGGTAACAAAGGGCGCTAAATCAAAACTTGTCTTTACAAAATAATTAGAAGTATTACAAACACCTTGATTTTTGCAATTAAATGAAATCCAACCTATTACATCTTCTCCCCATGCCCAACCTTCTAACTCACGAGAAGTTAAGTTTAGATAAACTCCATAAGGAGTGCCGTCAGTAGAAGTGCCTGCTAAATGAATCCAACCTGACCAACCACCCAAAGTTTGCCCTTCTGTTTGAAATGCCCTTACTGCCCTTGCCCAGCCTGAAAGTTTTCCAGTAGTTGTTGACATTACAGCTATACAAGGTGGCGTAGGACAACCTGTTAAATCTGTCTGATTAAAAGATATCCAACCAATATTTTCTGACCAAGCATAACCTGATAATATACCATTATCAGCAATATTTACTCCATAGTTTGAAGTTCCACATGAATTTTGGTTTGTGCAATTAAAAGATATCCAACCAATATTTTCTGACCAAGCATATCCAAAAACATTATCTAAACTACTGGCTAAAATTTTTTTGCCTTTTAAAAATTTAAAATAAAAAATAGAAAGAAAAACTAATAAAAAACACAAAAAAATAACGACCTTTACTTTTACCTTTAATGTTTTACTTACTTGCATATTATTTATTTTAGCATAAAATGAAATAAAGAAAATACTAAAGGTTTTAAAAAAATAAAAACAAAAATATAGAAAATAAAAAAATATTTTTAACCATTTCTTTAATTTTAGTTTTATTTTTTTTCTTTTTGTCTTATAAAAATAATAACCTATAAGCCAAAAATTACTTTTGTTCCAATTTATAAATTGCCAAGTTTAGATACTCTTACTATTGGTGTTTTAGCAATAAGACCGCAACATCAGTATCCAGGACCTGATGTAAATTTAGTAAGCCGATCTATTAACACTCAAATTTTTGAAGGTTTAGTAGGATTTGATAATACTTTTAAACTAATTCCTCTTTTGGCTGAAAAATGGGAAAACCCAGATGACTTAACCTGGCGTTTTTATTTAAGAAAAGGAGTTAAATTTCATAATGGCCTTCCTTTACGGCAAAAGATGTGAAGTTTACCATTGATGAAACCTTAAAACAAAATTTTTATGGAAAAAATTTTCTGCAAACAATTGAGAAAACCAATATTTTAGATGATTATACTATTGATATTATTACCAAAAAACCAGATCCTATCCTCACAAATAAGTTAGCCTTTGTTTGGATTTTCAACCAAAATTATAAAAACGAAAAAGGCGAACTTCAAAGTATAGGAACAGGACCTTATAAATTAGAGCATTGGGATAAAGAAGGCTTGGGATTTGATTTTGGCAATAAAATTTCTCCTTATGTAAAAGATTTAAAAACAAATCCATTTTTAGATAAAAGAGTGAGAAAAGCTATTTATCAAGGAATCAATATGGAAAAAGTAGTAAAAGAAGCGTTCGGAGGATTAGCTGATATTCAAACTCAGGCAGTAACAAAAGACATTTTTGGTTACAATTTTGAAATACAAAGATATCCTTATGATCCAAAAGCAGCAAAAGAATTATTGGAAGAAGCAGGTTATCCTAATGGTTTTACTGTTAATTTAGACACAAGCGCTTATGAAGCTTATTTTGCAAAACCAATTGCTGAATCTTTAAATGAAATAGGAATTAAAATTATTCCAACTCAAAGAGGAGGAAAACCTGACAAACCAGATCCTAATGATTATGATAAGTGGTCAAATGGCGATACTTCTTTATTTATTGGCTGGATAGATTCTGATACTGGCGATGCTATTCAAGGATTACTTAATTATTTCCACTCGCCTGACAATCCTGTTTATGACAAAAGGCAATATGGAATGTTTAATACAGGTAGATATCAAAATAAAGAATTAGACGAAATTCTTGATAAGGCAAATGTTACTTTAAATCAAAAAGAAAGATTATTATTGATGCAAAAAGCACTTAAAATCCTTCATGATGATGTTGCCTTTGTGCCTTTATGCACAGCCAAAGTAGGCTATGCGGTAAAACCAGGAATTGATTTTAAACCAAGGCCAGATAGCGATATCAAAGCGTATGAAATCAAAAGAGAAGTAGAGTATGTACCAGTTGAAGAAAAAGCGTCTCTTTTAAAGAAAATTTTTACTTTTTAAAAGAAATGAAAAGCTTTTTCATTTTAGGGAAAATCTCAAAAAGGATTGAGTTCAAACTTGATTTTATCTTAATAGTGTTTTTAGCGATTATCTTTTCAGGCGTTGCTTTTATATTAATAAAAAATAATGAAAAAAACTCAAATGAAAAAATTATTTTACAAGCAAAAAGTTTTGCCCAGCTTGCCGCAAAACTAATTATTGAAAATTATGAACTTTATTTTCAATCTGGCTATCTAAAATTTAGAGAGCTTTCTTTTAATATCTTATCTTTAAATCAAGATATTCAAAGATTTCAAATTTTAGATATAAAAGGAAATATTTTAGTAGACAGTAATGATTTAAAAGAATCAGATATTTGGCAAAAATATTCTCAAAAAGAGAAAGAAATCCCTGAAAACTTAAAAAAAGCCCTTTCGGGAACTCCTTATTATGTTAAAGCTCAAAATCACCCTGAACTAATTCTGGAAATAATTTATCCTTATTTTGACGCTTGGGGAAAATATAAATATAATGTAAGATATTTTTTATCTTATGAAAGAATAAAAGAAGAAACAAAGAAAATAGAAAAATCAATAATTTTATTTACGTTTCTCGCTTCTCTATTAACTATCTATTTAATGCAATTTGTAGCCGATGAAACTATTGTAAAACCAATAAAAGAATTTCAAAAAGGAGTCCAAGAAATTTCCGCGGGAAATTTAAATAGAAAAATAGATATTAAAACTGGAGATGAAATAGAACAATTAGCCAAAGAGTTTAATACAATGTTGGAAAAAGTAAAAGAAGCAAAAGAAAAAATAGAAGACGCTAAAGCTGTTTTAGAAATAAGAGTAAAAGCCAGAACAAAACAGTTAGAGGAATTAAATCAAAGCTTGGAAGATAAGGTAAAAGAGAGAACAAAAGAGTTGGTAGATAAATTGTCTGAATTAGAAAAATATCAACAAATCCATATAGGAAGGGATTTAGAAGTAGCCAGATTAAATAGAGAAATTAAAACTTTAAAAGAAGAGCTAGAAAAATTAAAAAAAGAAAAAAATATTTCTTAAAATTTACGAATTTTATTTTTAACTACTCTTTACTTTTTAAAAATATATTTTTAATTTTTCTATTTTAGAAAAACTAAAAAATGTTGAATTTTTCTTGTTTTTCCCTTACTCTTTTTTGACGAAGTTTTTGCTGTTTTTATAAAAAGATTAGTTTAGAGAAATTTTTTATCAATTTGGCAAAAATACTTTTTAGTTTAATAAAATGCTTTTTTAGATAAATTGCTAAAGAGTGTAATTTGTTTGTTAATATAGATTTTTTATTATTTTTTGTTGTTATTTTTATTAATAAATTTTTATAATTTTAAAAAACTTTTCAAATAAAAAAGCGCCGGAAAAATATCCGGCGCTTTTTCTCTTCACTAAGTTTTACTAAGAAGGTCTAAGATTTACTTTTAGTAAGTGTTCAAAGTATTAGAATTTGTTGGCAATACTTTGACATATTTTGAATCAATATTTGCCACTTGTTGATCTCCCCATTTAATTGCATCATAAGAAGGCGTTGAAGGATTTGCATCAATCACCCTACTTGTAATAGTATCTCCCTGGACAGCACTTGCATTATTTATAGTTGCTTTAACTACAAAGGTAACTGTTTGTCCTGCTGGAATAACTTTCAAAGGAGTGCCACTATTATTATCAATTTTAATATCTACTGTAAGAGAATGTGTTGCGTCACTTCGTCCAACTTGGGAAGATG
>JBAMLS010000007.1:20442-53038 GCA_039793445.1 Minisyncoccales bacterium
TGGGAAGATTCTCTTGTAGTCGTTGTCCAATTTGAACCATTATCAGTAGATTTTCCTACGGTATCATTTAAAGCAGTAGTTAAATCAGAAGCATCATATAAGGCAATTCCTGAAATATAAAGATCAGTGGTTGTATCTATATCATTTAAAATCGTCTCTACATTAACAGAATAAAGATTTAGATCTGCTTTTGGATCTGCTGTAATCGAAAATTTCACTAATTCACCATTAGTGAAATTTGAAGAAGCTGAAACAGAAGCAACTGTAGGTTTGGTTCTTCTAACAATTGCTTCATTTCCTAAAAGACCAGTAAATTCAGTTCCAGAAGCATGAGCTACGGTTTGGCTACCTCCTGCTGTCCATTTATATTGATACAAAGCAACTTGGGCATTATCACCGCTTTGTCCATTTGTGACAACATCATTCAAATCAAGATATACACCAATTACACTTGGAGTATTTTTGCTTACAGTTAAATCAACACCAGTAAATCCATAAACATAAGCTCCAACAAAAACAGAAGTGGTTGCAAAAGTAGTTGGAGGAATAGTAAGGTTATTACCTGAAATACTACTAATTTGTTTTGTCTGATAAGTAGAACCATCATAAATTACAATATAATCTCCAGCAGTAAATTCAGCACCTTTACCGTTAGGAACAGTAATTGTAGTAGCGCCTGAAGTTGAATTTGCCGTCCCAGTACAATATGAAGCATATGCTGGATAAACCAAAGGAGTATCTGGTGTGCCATCATTATTTAAATCAAGTTTTGCTCCAATAACTGTGTCATTGGCATTACCATCAAAAAGTTTTACATAAATATCATTTAAAGTAACATCTGCATTTTGAGCAGTAAATTTATATTTTCCTACAAGAATATTTTGATTATCAGCAACAACTAATTGAGCCTGAGGAGTTCCAGTATCTAATGCTGCAGAAAGAGAAGCCGAAGATAAAGTAATAGTTTGGCCTGTTACTGGTCCTTTTGAAAGGTATTGATTTGATACTTTTGTTGTAGCAGTCACAGTCAAAGAAGTAATATGAGTGCCTGAACTTGCGCTTCCTAAATCAGCATAAACATCTACTACCATCTGGCTATTCTTTGCCATTGTGTAAGACACTGAAAAACTGCTTTGAGATTGAACTTGACTCTTTGGAGTTGTCTGATAAGAACCATATTTTACATAAAGATTAGAAAGATTACTCCTATCAGCGCTACCTCCTATTCCCACTGTAAATCCTGTAATTTGAACATCTTCTGTATCTCCTGTGCTTAAAACAAAAGAACCTAATTTATATCCTTGAACTGAACCTATGGTAGTTTGATCTCCATAACTATTATTTTTGGCAACAATTAAATCTCCTGTTCCAATTGAAAGAATATTACCCTCTTTAGGACTCCCTGGTACTGATAAAAGCTGATAAGAAGTAAGAGCCTGAGCATTATTTGAACCTGCCACTAATGTTACTCTTAAATTATTAGCTGTTAAATCAGTACCATCTGCTTTTCTAATATCTGCTTTTACTTCTACATTAACTGGATTCCCTGGTTCTAAAATTAAAGAAGAACCTAAATTATAGGTAACTCCAGCTAAAGTGATATCTTTTGTTGAACCTATTTGTGCTCCATTTACATAAAGGGCGCCATTATCTAAACCCTCAATATCTCCACCTGAGCCATTATCAACTTTTACAGTTAAACTTTCTACCTTAACTTTTTCTCCATAAGCAGTTAAGGTAAATTTAGCTACTGAAAATTGAGAGGCTCCTTTGACTACTGCACCATTTGGAGAATCTGTTGCCTTTACTACTGTAACTGAACCAGAATTAATTGTTTGAGTTCCTGATGTTGCTGGAATACCTGAACTTACTCTTATTGGAACTCCATATTCTGCATCTTCTAAAAGAATATCAGCTGATGTTCTTAAAGAGAAAGAATATGTTCTTGAAGAACCATTAATAATATCTGCTTTAACCTGGATTTGACTTACTCCTGTTAAAAGTTGAATTGAGGCAGAAGTTAAATCAAAAGCAACATAATAGTCTGAACTCATTTGAACAGGTCCGGCTACTTTTTCGCCATTTACATAAAGGCTGAAATTTTTCAAATCACCAGCTGAAATAGATCCTATTTCTCTTAATCTTAGATATTTAAGATTTACTTTATGAGTTGAAATAGTTAGATTATCTGACCAAACAATAAAATCAGTCTCTCCTGGATTAACAGATTGAGCAGAAGGTCCAGCAGAACCTGACAGAGTAGCTCCAGCTAAGGTAGCAGAAGCTACTGTCATTAAATTGCTTGAAATTGGGAATGTTCCATTTAAAGCAGAAGCATTAGAAACAACATCGGTATTGGCATAAATTGCCACTCCTAATGTTTGGCCTTGAATGTTTGAAGTAATATCAGATTTAACAGAAATTACTTTTGTTTGACCTGCGCCAATTGTGAATAAACCAGCTGAATCTGCAAAAGTAATATAGCCTGAACTTACAGAGGCTGCATCTGTTAATCTGGTATTACCATCATATAAATAGACATTATCTAAGGTAGCATCTGCTGAAATTCCCAATCTCTTTAATTTTAATTGGGTAACTTTAACTTCAGTAGCATCGCCGTTTACAAATTTGAAATGGGCTAAATCTGCTAAAGCTTGGCCTGCAACTACTGTGCCAGATACTGGACTATCTGATGACAAAGATATTGTTAAACCAGTTCCTGTAGGCTGAGTTTGACCTGTTGGTTGTTCTTCTGTTTGAGCTGTAGAGCTTAAAAGTGAATTTAATTTTTCTCTTGTATTTAGCCCAACAAAACCTGTACCTTTTGTTAAACCATAGGGTGTAAGGATGTCAGCAGCATATTTTTCTTGAAAAGAAATTACTGCTACTTTGGTTTTAAGACCAAAATAAGTAGTTTCTTTTCCAGGTGAACCTGCTCCTGTTTTGGCTACTTGAGTGTCAGAAGATTGATTTAATAATGCTTGTAAACATTTTACATCATTACCTGACATTCCAAGTTTTAAATTTCTGGTAAAGGTAATATTAGCGCATACTGCAGGAACTTGGCTTGAAGTACCTTGAGTGGTTTGACCACCTTGCATTTGAGCCAATTGGGCTGTTAATTGAGCCAATTGAGCTTGTAAAGCTGCAATTTGAGCTTGCAATTCTTCAGCAGTTAATGCTTTTGCTGGCACTGCAGGAAGCATCATTACTGCTAAAGAAAATGCTGTAAATAGGGAAAATAATTTTTTTGACAATTTAGACATTTTTTTGATTACTTTAATTTAAATTTTTCAAACAAGGCTCTTTCGACCTTTATTTGCCTTGCTTTCGACCTTTTTACCTTTGCTACTTTTGGCAGCAAAGGGTTGCCGTTGTCCGACCTTTTTATTTTAAAATTTAGAAAACAACGGCGAATTTCATCTTAATTGGTTTTCGCTTTTTAATAAGAACCTATTTGGGATAATAAAATTATTGCTGTTTGAATATCTCCTTTCTCAAAATAATCTTTTGCTTTTTCTAATTTTTGGCTATCTTCTAAAGACAAACTTCTTTTTGATAAATCTGAAATTAAAGCCTTTATCATTTCTATTTGAAGCTCTTCTGATTTTTCTCTTATTTTATCTGAAGTTTCCACTATAACACCTAAAGTTTTTGAAATTTCTTTTTGATTTTTAATATCTGGAGCGCTTTCAATCTTTTTTGCAATTTCTTTGCTATTTTGAACAGTATTTTTAACAACCTGGGTAATTCCTAATACTTCCTTTTTATTAATTTTATCTTTATTTTCTTTTATATTATCTAAAGAAACCTCTACCTTATTTAAATTTTCATTTATTGCTTTAATAGATTCTGAAATCTGAGCTGTTTTTTGATCTTTGCTTTCAAATGCAAAAAGATTCTTAGATATCTCTGCTATTTTATTATTTATATTAGTTTGAAAATAGATAGCAAATAAAAGTAGGGTAATTATTGATAATGTAGAAATAAAAACTTTCCAAGGAAATAAAAATCTTTCTTGAGTTTTTTCTTCCTCTTTAAAAATTTCCCTCTTTGACAAAACAACCCAATTTTTATCTGGTTTTATTTTAGAGAAGATCTTTAATTCTCTTATTAGTTCTTTTTCTTCCATAAATTTGCCCTTTATTATTAAGACGTAAAAAATCAATTTTCATTACAAATAAAAAATAAATTAAAGAGAAAATAAAACTATTTCTTTTATATTTATGAAGAGAGAAGATTTTTAAGTTGTTGAAGGCCGCGAAAAGCAATTACTCTAATAGTATTTTCGTCTTTTTGAAGAATTTTACCAATTTCTTTATAAGAATAACCTTCTATATAGTGTAAAAAAACAACATTTTGATATTCTTCTGGTAAATTTAATAATTTTATCCTTATTTTTTCTAATTCGTTAGAAAGTATTATTTTTTCTTCCTGATTTATATTAGGATCAACAGGCTCATTTTTAAGATCATCAATAGGAACAATATTTTTACTTTTCCGATAATAATCAGCAATTTCATTACGAGCTACTTGATAAAAATATGCTGATGGATTATTAATAGGACTTAAATTAGAATTTTTAAATCTCTGCCAAGCTTTTAAAAAAACTTGATGGGTCAAATCTTGAGCAGTTTCTTTTTGTCCTACCTTAATAAAAATAAATCTATAAATTTTATCTAAATATTGATTATATAGTTTTTCGTATTTCTTTTTTGGATTCATACTTTTGACATTAGGACATATTCGTTCCCATTAAGTTATTGTTCTGTCCTACCATAATTGTCCTATTTAATTTATAAACTATGTTATTTTTTTCTCCTACTCTAATTATCTTTTTTGTTTCATATAAGTATCTTAAATCTCGACGAATTGTCCTTTTTGTAATATTTGGAAAAATTATTTGTAGATCTGCTGGTTTAATACTTTCTTTTTCTTCTAAAATTTGTAAAATTTTTTGGCACCTTTCCTCTCTTTGGGTTGAATCATCTTTTTTTAATAATGGTTCTTTTAAATTTTTTTTATTTACAGGATTTTTATAAGGAGAAACTATATTAAGACTATCTTTTATCTTTAAAAGTTCCTTTTTTAAAATTTCAAAATTTCTTTTATCTACCCAATTTTGCTTTTCTGCTATTAAAAACAGATTATAAAATGCTAAAATTTTACCTTTTATCAAATTATTAAGATTATTGTCGTTTTTTTGAAAAAAATATAAAAAATAATCTTCTAATAAATTACAACTATTTTTTTTAAGAATTAATTTTAAGGGTTCGTCCTTAGGAAATTTTTCGGTTATTTTATAAATAGCCAAAACAAATTTTATAATTCTTTCGCTATCCATTTAGGCAATCTTTACAATTTTATATTTTGTCCTACCTTTTGGTGTAGTAATTTCTATTATATCACCTTTTTTATGATTTAAAAGTGCCTGACCTAAGGGCGAACCATAGGAAATAATACCCTTGACAGGATCAGCAATTAATGAATCTAAAATAGTATACTTTATTGTTTTATTATCGGTTTTTAAAAACACAGTTGAGCCAATACTTACTTTATCGCTTTGAGATTTTTTTTTAATTAAAATAGCATTATTTATCATTTCCTCTAATTGATAAATTTTCTCATCTAAAGCAGCCTTTTCTTCTCTGGCTGCAGTATAAGCAGCATTTTCAGAAAGATCGCCAAAAGAAGCGGCCTGATTTATTTTTTGAGCCACTTCTAAAATGGTTTTAGTTTTTAATTCGTGAAGTTCTTTTTTTAACTTCTCTAATGCTTCTTTTGTTAAATAATATTTTTCCACAAGTTTAAATTTAATTTAATAATGAAAAGTATAATTAAAGAAAAAAAATTGTCAATATAAAATAAAAATTCTTTTATTTTTTTTAAAAAAAATATATAATTTATATTATGAAAAGAATTTTTTCCGGTGTTCAACCTACAGGAAAACTACATATTGGAAATTATTTAGGAGCTATAAAAAATTGGGTTAGTCAAAGTAAAGACAATGAGTCTTTTTTTTGTATTGTTGATCTTCATGCCATCACTATTAAAAAAGATCCAAAAATTTTAAGAGAAGATATTTTACAGACCGCTGCTTTTTATTTAGCCACAGGGTTAGATCCCAAAAGATCAACAATTTTTATTCAATCTCAAGTGCCAGCCCATAGCCAATTAACCTGGATATTAAATTGTGTTTGCCCTATAGGCTGGTTAAAAAGAATGATTCAATTTAAAGAAAAATCTAAAGGAAAAGACAAAGAAAATATAAGTGTTGGACTTTTTGATTATCCAGTATTGATGGCAAGCGATATTTTACTTTATGATACTGATCTTGTGCCCATAGGAAAAGATCAACTTCAACATTTAGAATTAACAATAGATTTAGCCCAAAGATTTAATAAAATTTTTGGAAAAACATTTAAAATTCCAAAACCATTAATCTCCAAAGAAACAGCAAAAATAATGTCTTTAACAGATCTCACTAAAAAAATGAGTAAATCAGACAAAAATCCAAATAGTTGTATTTATTTAGCTGATTTCCCTGATGTAATTAGAGAAAAAATTCAAAAAGCGACAACAGATTCTCAAAAAGAAATTGTATTTGATAAAAAAAGACCGGCTATTTTTAATCTTTTAACTATTTATAAAGGCATTTCTGAAAAAACAGAAAAAGAAATAGAAGAAGAATTTAAAAATAAAGGTTATTTTGAATTTAAAAAAATTTTAGCAGAAACTTTAATAAATTTTCTTAAACCCATTCAAGAAAAACAAAAAGAACTTTTAAACAATAAAGATTATTTAGAAAAAGTTTTAAAAGAAGGAAAAGAAAAGGCAATAGAAATATCAGAGAAAAAATTAAATGAAGTAAAAGAAAAAGTTGGTTTTTTACTTTAAGGTAATTAAAGTAATTTCTCTTTGAGAGTTAAATCTTAATCTTATTACACTTTCGCCCAAACCTCTGGAAATATAAAAATAAGTATTATCTTCTTTAAATAAGCCAGCTTTATATTTTCTAAAATAATGGCCAAATTTTGGCGTTAAAAATAAGTCTGTTATATACGGTATATTTATTTGACCTCCATGAAAATGACCAGCTAAAATCAAGTCAATATTTTTTTCTTTTGCCTTTTTTAAAATATCTATAGAATGAGCTAAAAGGATGGTAAAAGAATTTTTGGGAACATTTTTCATTGCTAATTCTAAATTATCTCGTTTTGTGGAGGGATCATCTACGCCAATTAAATAGATAAATTTATTTATTTTTTCTAATTTAACAGCCTCATTGTTTAAAACTTTAATCCCACATAAAAACAAAATATTATTTAATTCTTTAAAATTTTTATTTTTATGATCATGATTGCCAAAAACAACATAAATTTTTTCAGGAAATTTATTAGCTAACTCTTTTAAAAAATCTCTGCATACTGTGAGATCTTTTGTTGTCCAATCAACAATGTCGCCAGTAATAAAAATATAATCTGGATTTAAATTAGAAACTAAAAATAATATTGTATCCTCTGCATCTTTTTTTTCTCTAATATGAAAATCAGAAAGAAGGACAATTTTTGTTTCTTTAAAAACAGGCGGTAAATTGGGAAAAGAAAGAGTAATATTCTCTATTTTAATCTGAAAAGGATCAAATAATTGAAAAAACTGATTTAAAAATAAAAAAGAAAGAAATAAAAATGTCTTTTGTTTCTTTAATAGCATAAAAACTGTTTAAAAAAGTGTTTGCTGTAAATTAGGGTTTGAAAAATTATTTTGATCTTGATTTACAATTACTCTACCATAAACGCCATCATAACCTGGTTCTAAAATAACATTTCCCTTTCTTACTTTTTCAATAGCAAACGCTATTTCTGACAATGTTTTCTTTTCTAATAAATCTATTGGCGCTTCAAGCAAAACATTAAATTCATTATTAAAATAAGAAATTAAATTTTGGTACTCTTTTTGGACCAATTTTGAATTTTCACCTGATTTTAAAACCTGACTAATAATTTCTATTAAAGGAACAATACTTTTAAAAGGAATAACGTTTTCAGGGATAAAACCTTCGGGTTCATCTGCTAATTGCTCAACCCTATTTAAAACACCAACAGTTAAGGGTTTGTGGCAAACAGGACAAATACCATTATATTTTTTTGTTTCTTGGGGCGTTAATCTAAGTTGACATAATCTATGACCATCATAATAATATTTTCCTTCTTCAGGAAAAAATTCTATTGTGTATAAAAATTTTTGAGGATCTCTTTCTTTTATAGCTTTTAAAATTTCAAAATAATTTAAATCTGTATCAAACACATTTGCCTCTCTACCTAAATGAGAAGGGCTATGAGCATCAGAATTTGAGATTAGAGTAATATTTCTACCATCTTTCATTCTCCAAAGCATAGCAGGAGAAGCTGATAATCCAGTTTCTCCTGTAAAAATATATTTTGAATATTCTTCAAAACATTCTTCTATTGAATCAAAACCTGATTTTGAACCAAAAATGCCGAACCAAGGAGTCATACAATTGTGAACAGCCGCAAATTCACTAAGATACGAATTATCTCCCTCTACTTCTAGGTTATAAACTTCTCCTTCGTAATTTTTTACTTTAATATCCCGTACTGGCAAATAAATGTTTTTCTCATCTATCCAACCGTGTCTTCGATTTAATTTGTAATTAAATTTTTTAAACTCAGGGTTTTTCAATAATCCAAACGGATCTTCAAAAAATGATAATTGAGTAAATATAAATGAAGAGTGCTGAGTTTTAATCATCCTATTTTCTCTTTTATATACATGAGTATATTTTTTATTAAACTTCTCTTTTGTTTGTTCATGGATGGAGGGGATAATTCCTAATCGAAGTAGAATAATCTTCATTTGATTCATCAACTCCCTGGAAGAAGTAATACCGGCATCGCCTCTCCACCATCCTTTAAAAATTTCTACTTGTTTTTCTAATGGTAAATTCAACATCCAGGAAGGTAAACATTTTGTGTGTGCTCTTTTTACGGAAGGATGTTTATAAAAAAGTTTGCTAAAAACTTTTGCTAAAATTTTTGAAAAATAAATAATTTCTACACTGTTGCTATTTTTTCTTTTATAAATTCTGGGCAAAGAAAGATTAAATACTTCATTCATTAAAAATTTCAAATCTTCAATATATTTTTTCTCATCGCGATTAAAACAAAATGAAATTGAATCTCGATTATCTGTATAGCCTTCTGATACATAATATCCTGTTAGTCTGCAAAATTCTTTATCTATCTTTATTATATTATTTAGTTTTTTATCGGTTCTTCCTTGAGTATAATTTATTTTATTTCCGGAAACCTTAAATTGCTCTCTTGATAAATACTTACTAAGTTGAATTTCTTTAATATCTTTTATAACATTGTTAAATCTTGGAAAAATAAGAATATCACCTTTTTCAATATTTTTAGCCTGTATCCATTGAGGTTGGTAGCTCTCAAAATATCTATGGGGACATCGCCTACGTTTGATAGTAGCACAGTCTTTTTTACAAATTATCTTGCAACCCATAGTTGGACAATATTTATGTGATTTAATTACATAAAATGGATGCTCAGGGGTTGTTTTCAATCCCATCCCAAAATAATAAGGTTTTAAGTGGTAAATTTTACCCTTATAGAGTCTTTTATATATCTTTTTAACTTTTCTTAATCTCCCCTTGTGGGTATATATTAAATCACCAATTGAAATATCTTTTATCATTTCGATACCCGAATTGCTATGCAAATAAGTATCGGGCAATAAACAATGGGCGGGTACAATTAAACAATCTTCCGAAATATTTAAAACAATTTTTGCTAATTCCTTGGCATCCAATCCTAAGGTAGGTCGGCCATCGGCATTTAAATTGCCAATCCAACTTAAATGAGTATTAATTTTTTCCACAACTTCAAAAGAAGGAGCAAAGATTATAATATGAATCTTTCTGATTTTGTTTTTTTTAGAATAAATACAACTAATCTCAGATGTTAAAATAAATCGGATAGGAGAATCTAAGTTTTTTAATTTAAATAAACCTGGTTCAGCAGATTCTAATTTTTCCTTCAAATTCTTTAGCCATTCAGGATGGGTAAAATCTCCGGTCCCTAAAACTTTTATTCCTTTAATCTTTGCCCATTTGTCAAGCTTCTCCAAATCCATATCTCTGGAAGTCGCCCGAGAATACTTGCTATGAATATGAAAATCAGCAATAAATTTCATAAAAATAATCCTTTCCTGCCCTTGCAGTTTTTTAAAAAAATATTTAAAAACTTTTAAATTATTTTATAAACTTTATACCCTTCTTTTGCTTTTTCTTTTACCTTAATGCCAATTTCCTGTCCTTTTTTTGCAACATTTATTTTTTGGTGACTTATCTCCATTGAATTAACTTTTTGAGTAAAATCTGTTTTTTCTCCACCTACTATTCTGATTTTATCTCCAACAGATAAACTATTTTCAAGTTTTAAAGCAATTACTTTTATTTTATCATAGTAATGATTGATTTTGCCCAAATAAATTTCTTTTTCTTCTTTTTTTATTTTTTCTGGTATTTCTATTTTTTCTATTTTTTTTACTTTCTTTGCCACTTTTTTTGTTTTATATTTTTTTTGTTTATTTTTTTGTTTTTTGTTTTTTTGCATAAAAAATAAAAAAAATACGACCTTTTTATTTATTATTTTCTTTTTTTTCTTTTTTAATTAAAGCAATTAATTTTTGAACCAAAATTTTAGGATCTTTTTCAAAAATAATTTTAGTTTTTGTTCGATGGCCCATTTTTATAATTTCTCTTAAAAAATCTGCTGTTCCCCCAGATCCTTCTAAAACACCAATCGGAGTTTCCGTTTCAAAGGCGATTGTGAATTCATTTAAAGTACCAGTTCTGCCACAAATAATTATTACTCCATCAGCTGATTTTGTTAAAATTAAATTTCTTCCAACATAATTAAAACCTGTGTAACAAATTAAATCAAATTTATCTATGGGTAATTTATATCTTTTTATATGTTCTCTTTCACTTGAAGCTGGTGAAAATCCAATACTTACTCCTCCTAATTCTTTTGCTCCTAAAGCAGCAAAATATGGTACCCCGGTAGTGGCTCCAGTTAATAAAATGCAACCTTGTCTAACAATCTCCCTTCCAACTTCTTTTGAGATCTCTTCAATATTTTTACAACAAATAGAAGGATCTGCCGCCCCGGAAACACAAATTTTAAATTGTTCTTTTTGCATAAATTTTAAAATATATTATGTTTTTTCCAACCCTTCTTTCCAATGAAGAAATTTGCCTTTATATTCTTTCTCCCAAATTGGATCAACGATTTTTTTATAATTTTTGGCATAATTATTTAAAGCTTGAATAATTCTGGGGTCTTTAATAATTTTTTCTATCCCTGGATATGAAGGCTTTGCTTTATATTATTTTACAACCTTTCTTAAGGTCCAAGGATTATCAATTAAAGCGCAAGGGCTTAATAGGTTTTTATTTTCACAATAAGGTTGTTCCTTTTGGATTGCCATAAAAAAAGGAGAATGAATTACATCAACTAATTTTTTACCAATAATATTGTCTACAGAAAATTGCAAAAAAACGCAAGGCTCTACATCGCCATTAGAATTAATATGAAAATAACCCGCCCTTGGCCTAGCCCCAGCCATACAGCCGCCAACATAAGGACCATCGTTCCAAAAATCACCCAAGAATATCGGTTTTGTTCTTCTAAAATAAGCAATTCTTTCTCTTAACTTATTTCTTTGTTCTGGCAATGCCATCAAAGAAGTATCATGGTTTCTACCAATGGGCACATATTGAAAATACCAACCAAAATGACACCCCATTTTAATAAAAAAATCAATAAATTCGTCGGAACTTAAAATTTCAAAGTTTTTAATTGTTGAAGTGGCAGAAAAACCAAATAGAACACCGGCTTTTTTAAGATTTTCCATTGCTTTTAATATTCTTTTAAATACGCCCTTTCCTCTTCTCTGATCTGTTTCTTTTTCAAAACCCTCTACTGATATAGCCGGCGCAACATTTCCTAAATCAGCAAGTTGTTTCGCAAATTTTTCTGTAATCAAAGTACCGTTAGTATAAACCATAAAATACATATCTGAATGCCTCTTAAATATCTCCAAAATATCTTCTCTTATAAAAGGTTCTCCTCCTGAAATAACTACAAAATAAAAACCTAATTTTTTTGCTTCATTAAAAATTTTATCTATTTCTTCAAAAGAAAGAGAGTCTTTCTTTTTTGAATATTTCCCAGCATAACAACCTATACAACGTAGGTTGCATCTCGCTGTTGGACTTAAAACAAAAAACCAAGGGAGCGTGAAACCTAATTTTTTTGACATTTTTTCTCTTTGTTCTGAACCGAATACAATTTGATTAAAGAGAAAGTTTTCAACAAATTTTCTTTTTGGTTTTTCTGACAAAGAAGAAAAAAGATTTTTTACAAGAATAATTGAAGGATGTTTTTCTAAAAACAGTTTTTCAATTTTAGATATTGCCCCTTTTACATTTTCATCTGTAATAAAAGGCTTACTTATCTTTAAAATTTTTATTATATTTTGATCAGAAATGGTAGATATTAGAAGAAAAACTTTTGGCAATAAAATTTGTTTTATATTTCTCATAATTTAAATCAAATTATTTTAAATCCATTCTAAATTCAAAACCAAATTTTGTAAAACCCAATTTTTCATAAAATTGATGAACTTCTGGTTTTGTAAATCTTGAAGTACAAACAATTTTATAACAATTTTCTTTTTTTGCCTTTTCAATCATTTCTTTTACTAATTTAGTGCCAAAACCTCTACCCCGATATTCTTCTTTTACAAAAACATCTTCAAGATAACCTATAGGTTGCGAGTGAAGGTCGTTTTCTAACAAATACAATCTACCCCTTGCTATTTCTTGTTTTCTTTTATCTAAAATTTTAAAAAGAAAACCATTCATTTTTATTTCTTGAATTTGTAAATTTTCTTCCATATTTTTCTTTTAAAATAATTCATTTTTAAATCGCCCCTGATAGGATTTGAACCTATATTTTGGGTTCCGGAAACCCATGTTTTATCCAATTTAAACTACAGGGGCTTTTTTGCGACAATAAAAAGATTCTCGTTTTTATTTGACCTTTTTAAAAAACCTGATTCTAAAAGATAAAATTTATTTAAAATTAACAAATTTTCCAATTCTTCTTTTTTAAAACAATGAAAATAACAATTTTTAATTTCTCCCAATGGAAATATAATATCATTAAAATCTAACTTTGACAATTTAAGTAATTTTAACAAATTATATTTTAAAATAGCGAATTTTTGTGGTTTTTTATATAAATACCAGCAGGTTAAAATTAGAATTCCTTCTTTTTTTAAAACTCTATATATCTCCTGCAAAAATCTATTTCTTAATTCATCTGAAGGTATATGATGTAAAATAGCAATGGCGGCAACTTTATCAAAAAAATTATCACTAAATGGTAAATTTAAAGCATCACCAACAAAAAATTTTGCTTTTGGATATCTTTTTTTGGCGATTTCTACCAATTTTTCAGAAAAATCTAAACCAAAATATTCAACTTTTTTCTTTTGGAAAATTGGAAAATATTGCCCTGCCCCAGATCCTAAATCTAAAACTTTGTCTTTTTCTTTTAAATATTTTAAAATCAAAGACTCTATTTCAGGCCATGGCTTTTCCCGTCTTTTTGCAAAACTTTCTGAAAAAATATTGTAATTTTCCCTTAGTTTTTGCAAAATTAAAAAAGCGTAATCTAATTTCATAATCTATATGAATATTTTAAACGAAATAATAAAAAATGTAAAAAATGGAGAAATAAAAAGCAAAAATGATTTTGAAAATTTAAAAAGAAAATTATCTGAAAAATATAAAATAAAAATAATTTCTAATTTTGAAATTTTACAAGAATATCAAAATTTATTAAAAAAAGGAGCCATAGAAAAAAACGAACTATTAGAAAGAATTTTAAGAAAAAGACCTATTAGATCTTTATCTGGAATTGTAAATATAACCGTATTAACAAAACCTTATCCCTGCCCTGGAAGGTGCATTTTTTGTCCATTTCAAAAAGGAATGCCAAAAAGTTATTTAGAAAAAGAACCTGCAGCCCAAAGAGCAAAAAATTTAAATTTTAATCCCTATCTTCAAGTTAGAAAAAGAATTGAAATGTTAGAAAAAGAAGGACACCCCACTAATAAAATAGAGTTAAGAATTGTAGGAGGAACATGGAGTTATTATCCAAAACATTATCAAATTTGGTTTATAAAAGAGTGCTTCAGAGCTTGTAATGAAATAAAGAAAACAACTAAAAATTATCAAGAAAAAGAAAATCTAAAAATTGAAAAATTAAAACTATTATTAAAAAAAGAACAAAAGAAAAATGAAAAAGCAAAAAACAGAATTGTAGGAATCTCAATTGAAACAAGACCTGACTTTATTAACCTAGAAGAAATAAAATTATTAAGAGAGTTGGGAATAACTTTGGTAGAGCTTGGGGTTCAATCTGTTTATGATGATGTTTTAAAATTAAATCAAAGAGACCACAAAATTATAGATACAATTTTAGCAACAAAGTTGTTAAAAGACGCCGGTTTTAAAATTTTATATCAAATAATGCCCAATTTATATGGTTCTAATATTAAAAGAGATATAGAAATGTTTTCAATTCTCTTTAATAATCCGGGCTTTAAGCCAGATTATTTAAAAATTTATCCCTGCGCTTTAGTTAAAAATACAAAATTATATAAAATTTATTTGAAAGGAAAATTTAAACCCTATTCAAAAGAAGAATTAATAGAATTATTAAAAGAAATAAAAAAGGAAATTCCTTATTACGTAAGAATCCAAAGAATAGGAAGAGATATTCCAGCAGAATATATAGTTGAAGGCGGCTCAAAAATATCAAATTTAAGAGAATTAGTAAAAAAAGAATTGGAAAAAAAAGGTCTTTTTTGTAAATGTATTCGTTGTCGAGAAATAAAAGAAAATTATAATCTGAAAGAAAAATTGTATTTATTTAGAGAAGATTATGAAGCCTCTCAAGGAAAAGAAATTTTTTTAAGCTTTGAAAATAAAGAAAGAAAGAGAATATATAGTTTTTTAAGATTAAGAATAGTTGAAAATTCAAAACCAGTTTTTTCTGTTTTAAAAAATTCTGCAATAGTTAGAGAAATAAAAACATTTGGTCAATTAACTCCAATAGGAAGTAAAAAAATAGCCGTCCAACATCGAGGTTTGGGCAAAAAACTTGTAAAAGAAGCTGAAAAAATTGCTAAAAAAGAGTTTAAAAAAGAAAAAGTTGCTGTAATTGCTGGTGTTGGTGTAAGAAATTATTTTAGAAAATTGGGGTATAAATTAAAAGAAACTTATATGGTAAAAATAATAAATTTAAAATCCAAAATGAACGCAAAACAAAACCTCTAAAAATAAAAATTTTAAAAGTAAAAACCTTCTCCCAAAAAACCCCAACAAAAATTTCATCCCTAAATTTTAACCTAAATTTCCTTCTTAAATTCCATCTCAAAATCCCATCTAAAATCCGTCTAAAATTTCATTCCAAAAACCTCAAAACCCTAAAACCCATAAAAAACCCAAAATCCCAAAGCGAAAAAACACTTATTTTAAAAGCGTTTTTAAGAGAATAGAGTAAAAATTTTTCTTATGGTTTCAGGGGGCGGACGTAATTTTAAATTATTTTCTAATAAAATTTTATCTTAAAATCTGATCTAAAGGTAAATAAGGCGCAATTTTTCTTAATTTTTTTATAATTTTTTCTTTCTCTTCTTTTGTTTTTGCATTTTTATATTTTTCTTTTAATTTTTTTATTTTTTCTTTTCTTTTTCTTTTTTTTCTAATTTCAAATTTCCTTCTTTTGGGAGAAATTTTGGCTACCATAATTTTCTTTTAAATGTTTTTATTTACCTTTAAAAGAAAATATTATTTATTAAATAACCAATTAAACAAAAAAATGCAATAGGCGGCAAAGCTGGTATTGCTTTTTGATTTTTATAAAAAACAAAACCACTAAATAAAAATCCTAAAATTGAAAACAAAAACATAATAAATGCCTGAAAAATACCTTCTTTTAAAAAAGAGAGACAAAAAATTAAGGGAAAAATAAAATCACCCGCTCCTAAAATGAAAAATTTTTTACCAGATAAAGTAGGTTCTAATTCAGAGAAAAAACTAACATCTTTGTTTGGAAACAATATTCCTAAAATAGCATTTTCTTTTGTCATTTCTTGGGCTATTTTTATCATGTGTTTTGTTTTGTATACTGCTATAAAATCATAAATAGAAAAAATTGAAATTAAAATAGCAACAGAAAGAGGTTTTACTCTTAAAGCAATGCTTACTGCTGAACCTGAAATTGCTAAAAGCAAAGCAAAATTATGAAAAATTGACACAGGCTTTCTGGTTAATATAAGAAAAACCAAAAAAGTAAAAATAATAACCAAAGGAACAGAAAACCATATAGAAAAAAAGAAAAAATTTCCAGTTAACATCGCTACCAAAAAAAACGCCCTAAAAATTTTATTTTTTATTTTTGAATTCTTTAAAAAATAAATGACAATTAAAATAAAGAAAAGTATTATTGCAAAATTTAAAAGAAATTCTCCAATTGAATATTGAGGAATTTCCAAAGGTGAATAGTTTTGATTTAAAGGTATTTCTTTAATTTTAAAAAAAGAAATAAAACTTAAAGCAAAAGCTAAAGAAAAAAAGATTAATTCAAATAATAATAAAAAAATAAAAGTTTTCTTTTCTATTTTTTTTTCGCTTTCTTTAATTGAATCTGCTGGCATTTATAGTAAATAAATCTACTTGGCGTTCGAAAAGACAACTTCCCTTTTTTTGCCTGTTTCATTGAATATTTTTTCATTTCTATTATTATAAACCGATAAATATTTTTGATAAAGTTCCTGAATCAATCTTTCTTGTTCTTTTTTATCTAAAATAGATTTTCTTATCTTTTCTTTTTCTTTTCTAATAAATTTTCTTATAGATTTGGGAAGTTTTGATTTTGCCATAAATTTAAAATAAACCCTAAAAACTTAAGGTTTGTTATTTTAACTAATTTACTTTCAAAAATCAATCTCCATATGATATATCAAAAGCATTTAGGTCGCATTTTCCTTGAGAGCACAAAGATCTATTACCGCAATATTTTATGGTCATTTTAGTATCATAAGCTGTAGAGCATATATATGCTGGCGCATTCACATAAGGATCTTGACTTCCAACTTTTACAAAATAGGCTCTTCCGTCGTTTTGATCTGGTATTAAAATCTCACCTCCATCAAAAATTATTTTTTTAAATATTATTCTTATTGGATTTTTTACGCTCGCTCTTGAAACCAAATTAAGGGTACCTTTTATTCTAATTTCGCCTTTTTCTGAACCTAAAACCGCTCCAGCATCTACAACTGCATTGCCAAAATTTATATCGCAGTCAATACAAGCAGAAGGCCCGCCGTCTATAGTATATTTATCTTCTACAGTTAAATCATTAACCGAAAGAGACGTATCATAATAACAATACTTAAAATCTGTTCTTACATCTCTTTTTACCCAAACTCTTTTATAGCCAATTTGATAAGTTCCAGGAGCCAAAGGTATTAGTTTTGCAATTATTATGCTTGAGGTTGGATAATCATATAATAACTCTGTGCCTGGCAAGAAAAAAGGAATTGCCCAACAAAATACACAGCAAGTCCCATATGGTTCATTTCCTCTACACTCTGAACTACAACCGTATCTACAATTTACATTATTACCACAATAAGCACAATAATAATTGGTATAACTATAGGCAAAAAATTGAGGGTCAATATCCTTTTGGTATTGACAATCAAGTTGCCCTGCAGCACAACATTTGTAGGAACCACCATAACATCCAGCATGAGCAGTATATAGTCCCGTATCATTACTATATACCAACCCCAAAAGTCACAATTTTTTATTTATTTCTTTTAAATCTCCAGCAAACATGGGAGCAATTCCTCCTGCTTGATTATAATCTAACCAATTTATAGTTGTTGTACTATAAAAATAAACTTCATCATTCACAAAAGCTTTATTTTTTGATAAAGAACTGTTGATACTATAATTTGGAGTATAACAAATACTGTAAGAAGTTTAAGGTAAAGATAAAATAAAAAGTGATAATATTAAAAAATATTTTTTTATCATATTTTTATTCTCCTTTAATTACCGCCAAAGGAACTAAGCGGGCAACCTTTTTTGAAAGCCCAGCTTGATGAGTAACATCGACCACTTTTTCCACATCTTTATAGGCACCGGCTGCCTCCTCAGCTATACCTTTTAAACTATGACATTTCACAATGATTCCTCTTTGTTTTAGATTTTGAATAATTTCTTGCCCAGAAAATTTCTTGATGGCGGCATGCCGGGACATCCTTCGACCACTACCGTGAGCCGTGGTATAAAAAGTCTCTTTTCCTTTTTCTGTACCAACTAAAAGATATGAGGCCGTACCCATTGACCCGGGCACAATTACTGGTTGACCCACCTCTTTATATTTTGCTGGAAGCTCGGAATGATGAGGAGGAAAAGCTCTCGTTGCTCCTTTTCGGTGGACGATCAATTTCATTTTTTGGCCATTAACTTCGTGTTCTTCAATTTTGGCAATATTATGGGCAACATCATAAACCAATTTGAGTTTTGCTTTTTTCCCTAAAACCTTCTCCCAAGCCTTACGGATATAATAAGTAATTATATGCCTATTTGACCAAGAATAGTTTGCCGCAGCGCACATTGCCTTAAAATATCTCTGTCCTTCGGGAGAATTAAACGGGACACAAGCCAATTCCCTATCGGGTAATTTTATTCCGTATTTGGGCATTGCTTGCATCATTATTTTTATGTAATCAGTGGCAATTTGGTGGCCAAGACCACGGCTACCAGTGTGAATCATTATTACTATTTGATCTTTAAATAACCCAAAAGTTTTCGCTATTTCTTCATCAAAAATTTCATCCACTTTTTGGATTTCCGCGAAATGATTCCCACTCCCAAGGGTTCCTACTTGATCTCTTCCTCGGTTTTTAGCATGTTCTGAAACACATTGAGCATCTGCTTCCTTCATTCTTCCTCCTTCTTCACAATTTTCGATATCTTCTTCCTCTCCATAACCTTGTTCTACCAATTTGGGCACCCCTCCTTCTAAAATCTTATTAATTTGTTCGGTACTCAATTTTATAGCTCTCCCCCTACCTAAACCCGAAGGAACTTCTTTTTGAATTTCAGTGGCTAATTTTTCTAAGTAAGGTTGGATTTCCTTTTTACTATAATCCGATCTTAGTAATCTAACCGAGCACGAAATGTCATATCCGACACCACCAGGCGAAATTACGCCTTCGGGATACTTCGTTGCCGCTACTCCGCCAATACAATTTGAAACCACAAAATTATTAGCAATAAAATTATGATCTTGATGGACGACCGTAAAATCATACACCCAACCCCTGTAAGAAATTTCCTTAATTGTTGCGATTTCATCCCAAACCATTCCACTAAAGCCTAATCCCCGAATTGCCTCTTCAAAAAATTCTTGAAAGGTAGGGAAACTATTTGGCATCTGAGGAGAAATATTTTTAATTCCCTTATTGAACTTCCAGCATACATCCACAATAAATCTCCTGGTTAATGGATTAATGGTGGCTAATTGATCAGCAATTTTTTGATAACTCAAGTTGGTCTTTAATAATTGCGGAATTTCAAATTTAATTACTCTCTCTTTTTCTTTCAAAACCTGATTTTTAAGTTTTAGATATTGCCCGGCGACATTGGCAAAAAAAGTTCTCTTTCGGTTATATTCAAAACCCACTTTCGTCCAAAGATTTATCAGACTCTGAATTTTAGAGGAAAAAACTAACTCTAATGACCAAGAAATCCTACCATGTTTACTAGTATGTTTTCTCCGTTTATTAATATAAATTATCTTTACCTTAAATTCTTTAAGAAGTTTTGATATATCGTTCAAAAAATCCTTACCATTATCAATTAACTCCTCAGCCTTATTCATTGTTAAGACAGGACAATTAAATATTGTTTTTCTGTTTTTTCTTCGATGAGGAATTCTTAACTCTGAGCCAAAAAAACTAGCCAAAAATAATCTTTTTTGCCACAGAGGTGCTCTAAAAATCCACCCGGGAATTCTATAAGATTGAAATACTTTATTTCCTTGTGGCACTCCTAAAGTTTGAAGAAGTATCAATAAACTAGCAGCATTTATACAAAAGCAATGGTTTATATAAGTATTTTTAATATCATGTCTATGAATAGGCGAAGGAATATATCCGATTTTCTTAATATCTTTCCTGATTTCTTCTAAATCTTCTCTTTCTTTGGCAGAAAAATGCAAAACTCCGTCCCCTCTTTTTCCAATAAAGTTCATTGAGGCATCGCCAAAAGCAAACCCCATTATTTTTAAAATATAGGGAAGTTTTGGATGATCGTAAGTTAAAGGTAGTAAATTTCTTTTTTTCAACGCTCTTAGATTTTGTTCAAACCCCACTTCTCTTTGTTTCCTTCCTAATTTCAGAAGTGTTTCTTTTATATCGCTTTCGGAAATAATTATTTTGCTGGAAGGTTTTTCGTAAGGGACCCCTTCAAAAGGATAAATTGCAATTTTATTGCCATGGTTCAATCTGCCAAGTTTTATCATTCCCTCAGGAGTATAAAAGGGATGATCGTCGGTAGCGATAATTTCTCTGCCGGTTTTAGTAATTACCTTAAATATTTTTCTTTTTGGTTTTATTTTTAAGAACTCTTGGATAGGTGTTTCAATTAACTTTCCTAATTTAAAATCGATGGTTTTAAGAGATTGAGCATTCCAAATCTTTTGAAAATCCTTAATCGCAAGATTGAAACCGAGGTCAGTTAGTATCTTCGTATCAGGATGAACACAAAAACCATATCCCGAGTGGATGTCAGGCATAGCTAAACTATATTTTATAATTCCTGGGAGGGTAGCAACATTTATCACTTGGTTTATTGCGTCTTCTTCTATTTCTTCTAACATCTCCTCCGAAACATAAATTCTGGCGGGAACTCTCATATCTGGCCGAAAGAATTTAGGTATCTCCCATAGGTAGTCATTTATTTTTATAAAATCCTTTTTACTTATCATAGTTTAGAAATTTCCTTCACCCGCCCAAATCTTTGCTTTTTGCAAAATTTTGGCGGGCAAAAAGTTAATCTGAAATTTTTTTAAAATTATTTTTTGAAATCATTATTTTATTTTAACAAAAATTTAATTTTTTAAAAATATATTTTTATTTTTTTTAAATATCAAATAAAATTGTTGCCTCCCAAACTCCATCTTTTCTTTGTTGAATCTCTAAATCGTGATAAGTTACTCCTTTAATTAAAACTCCTATTCTTTTTAGTTTTTTTCCAATTAAAATTCCTTCAATATTTTTATCGCTAAATTTTTTGAATTGAATTTCATCATAAACTTCCTGATTTACTTCGCTCAAATATAATACCTCGCTTAAAAAATCAACCAAAAGAGAGGATAAATCCAAAGAAGAAATTTTAATTTCTCTTTTTATTTTGCTGCCTTCAGCTTCATATTTAGCACTTTCAAACATCCCAAGCATTGCATTCAAAAAAAGCTCTGATTTTTCCTTACCAAAAGCTCTAATTTTTAAATCCGCTTTGTGTTCTAAAATTTCAAATTTCTTGGACATACGACTTATGACTGACGACTTATAACTTTTTTAATTTCTTTTTAAATCCACCCAATTGGTTGAAATGATAAGAAGTTTTTCAAAAATTTCGTCAAATTCTTCTTGATTAATGAGTTTATTATCTTTTAGAACATCGAGAGCTGCTAATAATTCACTAATCGAACCCAATGAAATATCTATAAATCTGTTTAATTCCTTATCTGAGGTTTTACCGCTTCCTTCAGCGATATTCAAAATAATTGAAAAAGCGCTTCTGATAAGTTGACTTCCTATTTCAAACCGAAACTCTCGTGGCAATTTTCTCACTATTTGCAATATCAAAGAAAATAATTTTTTTTGCATCTCTATAAACCTCCCAATCTAAAAATCTAAATTTTTTCATAATTTGTCGTAAGTTGTAAGTTGTAAGTTGTAAGTTTCCTACCGCAGGCTCTCAAACTCTTCTCTGGCAACTTTTCTGTCGTCCCAGGGAATCTTTTTACCTTTGGCTACGCAAATCGAAGGCTCACAACCTTTACCAGTAATTACTACTACATCTCCACTTTGAGCCAATTTTAAAGATTCTCTGATTGCTTCTCTTCGATCTAAAATTTTTTTAGCTTTTTTTCCAGCGCCTCTTGCCACCTGTTCAATAATCTGCCAGGGATCTTCATCATAAGGATCTTCATTTGTAATAATAATTTCTTGACAATATTTTGCGGCAATCTCTCCTAATACTGGCCTTTTCCATTTATCTCTTCCACCACCTGCTGAACCCAAAACACAAATCAGGCGTGAGTTCTTAGTCGTAAGTTGTGAAGTTAAGGTTTGATAAACCTTCTCTAAAGCAATTGGCGTAAAGGCATAATCTACTATTACCTTAAAAGGATCTGAAATTACCTCTTCCATTCTACCTGGTACTCCTTTGAAAGATTTTAAAATTTTTAAGGAATCTTCGATTTTTACCCCATATTCTAAACCTACACAAATTGCCGCCATAGCATTATAAATATTAAAATCGCCTGGTATTTTTAAAGAAAGGTTAAATTCTAATTCTTTTTTTAAATTTTTCTCTTGAGTTTCAATTTTACATTTTTGACTCTCTTTTTTAAATCCAAATAAATATTTTTTTTGAGAATGAATTTCTAAAAAATATTTAGCATTTTCATCATCAATGTTTATAATATGAGTTTTTTTTGTAACTTTAAATAATTCTAATTTTGCTTTTCTATATTTTTCAAATGAACCATGAGACTCTATATGTTCTGGAAATAAATTTAAAAAAACAGCGCTATCAAATTTTATAAATTTATGTCGATATTGTTTTATCCCTTCTGAGGTTACTTCTAATATCGCAAATTGACAGCCACAATTTACTGCCTTTCTTAAAAATTTCTGGACAAAAAATCTTCCTGGCATTGTCATTCTTAATTCATTATTTATCTTTTGCTCTCCAATTAAAAAATGGATAGAAGATAATAAAGCAATTTTAAAGCCCGAATTTTTTAAAATTTCAGCTATCATTTCTGCTGTAGTTGATTTTCCGTTTGTACCCGTAATACCAATTATTTTTATTTTTTTATTAAAAGATGGAAAACGAAACAAAATAGCAGAAAATAAAGCTAATAAAAAATGGTAAATATTAAAAATTTCTTTTGGAATAATTTTTTTTATTTTTAAAACCATTTTATCTTCCAAGTATTTTTAAAATTTCTCTTATTTTTGTTTCTTCGTCTTTTATATCTTGTGGTAATTTTAAAATCGCTTCTTTAATTTGGTTTTTAGAAAATCCTAATTTTGAAAGAGATAAAATAATTTCTTCATCTCCCTCTGATTTTTCTTTTTTTAAGTTTTGTATTTTACCTGATAATTCAAAAATAATTTTTTGGATTTTTTTCTTGCCTACCCCAGGAATATTTTCAAATATTTTTGTATTTCCCTTTTTTGTCTCTTCCAATAATTTTTCCATAGAGCCTACAGAGGAAATTTCCAAAGAAGCTTTAGGTCCTATACCAGAAATTGAATTTAAAACCTCGAAAACCTCCATCTCATCTTTAGTTAAAAAACCATAAAGACTAAAACCCCTTTCTGAAAAATCCAAAAAACAAAACAATTTGAGGTTTTCGCCTATTTGTGGTAATTTATTAAAAGAATTCTTACTTAAAAATATTTTAAATCCTATACCATTTACATTTAAAACAATATATCTATCTCCAATTTCTAAAATTTTTCCTTCTAAAGATGAAATCATAAGATTAAAATATTATACAATAAAAAAATCAAAAAGGAATTATGGATTTTAAATTAGTTTCACAATTTAAAATGATACCAGACCAAAAGAAAGCAGTTAGTTCTATTGTAAAAAATTTAAAAAATAACGTAAAATACCAAATTTTGCTTGGAGTAACTGGATCTGGAAAAACTTTTGATATGGCAAATATAATTTATAAAATAAAAAAACCTACTTTAATAATAACTTTTAATAAATTATTAGCGGCTCAACTATATCAAGAATTTAAAGAATTTTTTCCTGAAAACGCTGTTCATTATTTTGTTTCTTATTATGATTATTATCAACCAGAAGCTTATATTCCACAAACAGATACTTACATTGAAAAAGACGCAAAAATTAATGAAGAAATTGATAGATTAAGACATGCGACTGTTCAAGATTTATTATCTAGAAAAGATGTTATTGCAGTAGCTTCTGTTTCCTGTATTTATAATCTTGGATCTCCCCAAACTTATCAAAATGTATCTTTGGAAATAAAAGAAGGAAAAACTATAAAAAGAAGCGAATTTTTGAGATATTTAGTATCTTTAGGTTATCAAAGAAATGATTTTAATTTTTTACCAAGTTCTTTTAGGGTAAGAGAAAATAAAATTGACATATTTTTAGTTACTGGAAAAGAAATTTTATCAATAGAATTTTTAGAAGAAAAAATAAAAAATATTTTTTTATCTTCGCCTCATTTAACCATTTCTAACAAAAGAAGGGTTAAAAATTTTGAGATATTTCCTGCTCATTTTTGGATAACACCACAAGAAAAATTAAAAATCGCAATAGAAAATATAAAATTAGAATTAGAAGAAAGAATAAAAGAATTAAAAAAACAAAAAAAATTTTTAGAAATAGAAAGATTACAACAAAGAACAAATTATGATTTAGCAATGTTAGAAGAAACGGGTTATTGCCATGGAATAGAAAACTATTCAAGACATTTAGAGTTTAGAAATCCAGGAGACCCCCCTTTTACCTTATTAGATTATTTTAGCTATCCAAATATTAATTCATATAATCCTATTAGTTTAAATCGGTTTTTAGTTTTCATCGACGAATCCCATATGACATTACCTCAATTGCATGCTATGGCAAATCAAGATAGAAAAAGAAAAGAAACATTAATTGAATATGGTTTTAGATTGCCGTCAGCAATTGACAATAGACCCTTAACTTTTGAAGAATTTATAAAAAAAACAGACCAAATAGTTTTTGTATCAGCCACTCCGGCAAAAGAAGAAAAAGAATTAGTATTAAAACAATCTTCTAATAAAAATTCAAAGAAATTTATCATAGAGCAATTAATAAGACCTACAAATTTATTAGAACCTACCATTGAAATTAAACCGATAAAAAATCAATTAAAAGATCTAATAGAAAAAATAAAGGAAAGAAAGAAAGAAAATCAAAGGGTATTAGTCTTGACCCTTACCAAAAGATTAGCAGAAATATTATCAAAAACTTTGTCTGAAAATGGTATTTCTTGCCAATGGCTTCATTCAGAAATTAAAACACTAAAAAGGCCAGAAATTTTAAAAGAATTAAGAGAGGGTAAATATGACGTTTTGGTAGGAATAAATCTATTAAGAGAAGGTTTAGATTTGCCTGAAGTTTCTTTAATTGCTATTTTAGACGCAGACAAAGAAGGATTTTTAAGATCTGAAACAACTTTAATTCAAATCATGGGAAGAGCAGCTAGACATCCAGAAGGTCATGTAATTTTATATGCAGACAATATTACGAAATCTATGAAAAATGCAATCAAAGAAATAGAAAGAAGGAGAAAAATTCAAATGGAATATAATAAAAAACATAAACTTTTACCTAAACCGATTATAAAACCAATAAGAGAATGGGCCTTTTCTAAAACTCAAGAAGAAAAAATAGAACCCTGGTTATTAAAAGATAAAAAATTATTAGAAAAAGAATTAAAAGGGGCAATAGAAAATTGGGATTTTGAAAGAGCGATAAAATTAAGAGATTTAATTAAAAAGATAAATCATGTTGAAAAAAAATAAAAATTATGCTATTTTAAAATCATAAAAATATAAAAATATGCCTATTAAAAAATCAGCGAAAAAAGAATTAAGAAAAAACGAAAAAAGAAGGATTAGAAATTTGTTCTGGAAAAGGAAAATTAAGAATTTAGAAAAAGAGATAAAAAATCTTGTTTTAGAAAATAAAATTGAAGAAGCAAAAAAAATACTTCCAGAATTTTATAAAATAATAGATAAAGCGGCAAAGAATAATGTCTTGAAAAAAAATACAGCTTCTCGAAAAAAATCTAAAATAGTAAAACTAATTAACTCAAAAACAAAATCTTGATTTTATTATATTTGAGCAATAAATAATTTTAATGCTAATTCTGGATCTATTTTTCCGCTTTTAACCTGAGAATCTAATTGAAATAAAAAAGAATAAATTTTTTTAAGTTCAACAAAAGTAAATTTCTCCAAAATACTAAGACTCTTTTTTATAACAAACAGAGAAAGTCCTGTTCTTTTTTGGATTTTTTCTATTTGAAATGGTAATATTTTTTTTTCTTTTTGCAATAAATAAGAAAGCAAAATTAAATTTCTAAATTGATAAATTATCATTGAAAAAATATAAAGTGGAGAATCTCCTTTGTCGTAATGTTCTTGTAATAATTTTAGAGCGCCTTTTTTGTTTTTTTTAGATATCTGCTCAATAGTATCAAAAATTTTCGCTTTATTTTTTTTTCTAAATAATATTTCTATATCTTCATTTTTAATTTTAAAATCCCCTGTTTTTCCATAATTTTTAAAAGCAAAAATTTTTTCAAGGGCATTTTGAGCCTCAAATAAATCTTCATTAATATATTCTATAAATTTTTCAAAAGCTCCTTTTTCAAAATAAAAATTATTTTCTTTAGTTTTTTTCTCAATCCATTTCTTTAACTCATAAGGCAAGAGAAAATCAAAATTATAAAATTTTACTTTATCTTGAAAATCTTTAAATAAGTTTTTATTTATTTTTAAATCTTCTTCTTCAAAGAAAATAAAAATATCATTTGAATTTGCTAAAATATTTCTATATTCAGTTATTTGTTTTAAAAAATTTTGATCTAAAAGACACCCGAGAAAAACAATTACTCTTTTTTTGGTAAAAATATTATTTTGAAATAAAAAAGCACTAAAATTCAAATTTTCACTATTTATCTTTTTTAAATCATCAAAAGTAAAAGAATTTATCCAATAATCTTGATTTTTATATTTTTTAAAAATTTCATTAAATTTCTCAAGGCTTCTATATTTATCTTTTCCCGAAATAAAAATGATCATAAGATTAAACTATTTTTCTTCTTTTATCTTTATAATAAATCCAAAAAGTAGAGAAAAAGCGCCAAGCATTTGTAAAATAAAAGAAGTAACATATAAAGGGAAATTACTCTCAAATAAAGATTGAAAAACCGATCTGCTTAAAAACAAGAAAAGCGATAATGCTATAAACAAAGATCTCTTTCTTATTTTTTTATTTAAAATTGCTTCTTTCAAAAACAAAATTATCATTGGTCCTAACGCGCAAAAAGAAAAAAACACAAAAATAAGACCGGGGACAAGCGGCGCCTGAAAATGTAAAATCCCTTTTGAATCAATAAATGGTCTTGGGAAAAAGTAAATGTGTATTAAAACGGAAATAGCCACCAAAATAAAACCAAAAAATATAATATTTTTTCTATTTACATTGGGATAAAAAAGATAAAAAAAGGAAGCGATTAAATAAATAAAAGCAATCAAAAAAAATAGCTCTCCAATAATATTACCAATCCCTAACCAAAAGGGGTTGTTAGAAAAAATCCCCATCAAAGCATAAATTAAAAAGGCAATAGAAGAAAAAAAAGCAATATTTCTAAAGTAAATGGCTAAAACGCTTTTTGAGGAAAGATAGAGATTTTTAAATCTTAAAGTGAAATAAAAAAACAAAGTACACATTCCTAAATAAAGAAAACTATAAAAGGGGGTCTTCATATTTTTTGCAAATTATTGTTGACACTTAGGGCAATAATAAGATGATCTGCCACCAATTTTTATCCTTATTATTTTACCACCGCATCTTTCGCACCTTTCCCCCTCTTTTTGATAAACCTTTCTCATTTTATCAAAATTTCCTTTATTACCAAAAATATCTCTAAAATCTGAAATTGATTCTCCTTTTAATTTTATGGCTTTTTCCAGTATTTCTTTCATAGCGATAAAGATTTCTTTTAGCTCGCCTTCTTTCAAAGAAGCAACTTTTCTTTGTGGGTTTATTTTTGCCCACCAAAGTATTTCATCTGAATAAATATTTCCTATTCCAGAAATTATATTTTGATCCATTAAAATCTGTTTTATTTTCCCGTTTCTTTTTTTAAATAAAATATTTTTGAAATCTTTAAAAGTAAAATATTTATCTAAAGGGTCAGGGCCTAAAGATTTAAGTTCTTTTAAATTTTCAAACTCTTCTTTTTTTAATAATAAAACTTTAGCAAATTTTCTTAAATCTGATAAAGCAATTTGAAAATTATTATTTAAAAAAATTATAAAATGCAAAAATTGATTTTTAATATCATCTTTTAAAGGCCCCTCAATATCGGCTAAAAATTTTCCCTTAGAGATTTCTTTCCATTTCCCATAAAGCAAATGGCCGGTTAGTTTTTGGTGTATTACTAAAAAATAATCGTCGCTTAATTTAAAAATAATGTTTTTTCCTTTTCTATATATTTCTTCTATTATTTTTCCTTTTATGTTTTTAACAAATTGAGAAAGAGATGGTCTTTTTATAATTTTAGGAGCATCAGTCCAAATATTTTCAATTTTTAACCCTCTTGCCACCTTGTTTAATTGAGTGGCTATTGTCTCAACCTCTGGAAGTTCTGGCATATTTACTTTGAAATCAGGCTTTTTATTTTTTTAATAATTTCATCAGGAGTAAAATGGGCTTTTATTAAATAATCTTTAGCACCCAAATTTAAACCCTTTTCTATATCTTCTCTTTGCCCTAAATTAGAAAGAATAATTACAGGTAAAGAAGGAACTATATCTTCTTCTTTTAATCTTTTTAAAACTTCAAAACCATCAATACCAGGCAAAATTAAATCTAATAAAACTAAATCAGGCTTTTTTTCTTTTAGAGTCTTTAACCCCTCTTCTCCATTTACAGCAGTAATAACATCAAAACCTTCTTCTGAAAGTTTTCTCACAATTAACTCTCTTAAAAATCTATCATCTTCTACTACTAAAATTTTTACCATAAATTTTATTCAATGTATTTTTTGACCTTTTCTAAAATTTCTACAGGATCAAAATCTGTTTTAATTAACCAATCTTTTGCCCCTAATTCTTTCGCCCTATTTAATTCAACTGGTTGACCTGAATTTGAAATTACAATGATGGGTATTTTTGATAACGCTGGGTCTTTTTTTATAGTTTCCATTACCGAAAATCCATCTTTTTCTGGCATAATAATATCAAGCAAAATAAGATTGGGCTTATAATCTGCAAGTATTGCTAAACCTTCTTTGCCATTACGGGCTATTTTTACTTCATAACCTTCCTGTGTTAATTTTTTTTCAAGCAAAGAATAAATTAATTCTTCATCTTCAACTAATAAAATTTTTTTCGCCATATTTTTATTTTCTTATTTATATTATTTTAATATAAAATTAAAAATTAACAATATTAACAATATTTTATTTATTTCCCTAAAAATTAAAACTTAGAAACGCTTTTTTTTCTCGACCTTTAATTTATTTTAAGCTTAGATTTTAAAATAAGCAATATTTAAATTTTTTGGTTGTTTTAATAAATATATTATTTTTACAATTGTTTACTTTTTTTAAGTTTTTAAAGTTTTACAATTAGATCTTCAAGCTCTTTAGAAAAAGGAATAGTAAAATAAAAAGTTGTACCTTTTCCTTCTTTTGATTCAAACCAAATCTTTCCACCATGAGCCTCAACGATATTTTTTGCAATAAAAAGACCTAAACCAGTTCCTTCTGTTTCTGATAAAATTGCATTTTCGCCTCGAAAAAATCTTGAAAATATTCTTGACTTTTGACTTTCTGGTATACCAATACCCGTATCTTTAACAGAAAAAAAAAGATTATCGTTATTAATATCTAAAGTAATCGTTATTTTGCCTTGTTTTGTATAATTAATTGCATTTTCAACTAAATTTTGGATGACTAAACTAATTTTTTCTTTATCAATTTTTACCCATGGATATCTATCTTTTTTAAAAATTAATTCAATTTCCAATCCTTTTTTTTGAGCCAATTCTCGAAAAATAGGAAATTGTTCTTTTATAATTTCTTTTAAATCTTCTAACTGAGGAGAGAAGAGAAATCTTCCTTCTTCAATTTTTGCGACATTAAGCAAATCATTAATTAATCTTATCATACGTTCATTCGATGCATATGCTTTTTCAAGAAACTCTTTTTGTCCTTGGTTAATAGGCCCTAAATCGCCGTCTAATAGCATTTTTAAAGACCATTTTATAGCAGAAAGCGGTGTTCTTAACTGATGGGCGGAAATTGAAACAAATTCGCTTTTCATCCTCTCAATATTCTTTTCTCTTGTAATATCATGTAAAATCACTAAATCGCCTATTTTTTCTTCTCTTAAAATTAGAGGGATAGTAGAAACTTCTAAAATTAAATTTTCATCTGTCTGTAATTCTTTTTTAGATATTCTTTTTATTTCTCTGCCAAAGAGCTGAATTAAAGGATTAAGGGTTGGAATTTTTTCTAATTCTGAAAGTGATTTTCCAATCAAATCTTGGACTTTTATCTTAAAAAAACTCTCTGTTTGGGGATTTGCTAAAGAAACTTTTCCTTCTTTATCAAAAACTAAAAGACCATCAGTGAAATTTTGTATTATAGCTAAAGTTTTATTACTTTCTTGCTCTGCTCTATTTCTTTCTTTTTCCACATCTTCTAGTATATTCATCAAAGCTATCCTTGATTTGTCCAATTCTGCAGTTCTTTCTTTAGCTTTTTCCTCTAAACTTTTTTGAAATTTTCTTAAGGGAGTAATATCAGTAAAGGCAATAAAATAACCATTAATATTCCCTTCATCATCTCTTTTTGTTTTAATGGTAATTGCTACTATTTTTTCTACTTTATTTTTAGTTAAAACTGTAATTTCTTTTCCTTTAATCTCATTAATTTTTTTAAGCTCTTTTTTTAAAAAAACCGCTTCATTACTATCTTTAAATAAAATTGTAAAATCGTTACCTATAATTTCTGTTTCTTCGTATTCAAAAAATTTAACAAAGCTTTTGTTAACATTAATAATAATGCCCAAAGGGTTTATATAACAAAATGGTAATGGTAAAAAAGTATTTATCTCATCAATATATTTTACAAGAGAATTAAGGGATTCCTGAAGATTTTGAATTTCTAATATTAAATCTGAGTTATCTTTTTGAGTTTCATTTTCCATAAATTTCTTATAAATTTACCATTGAATTTTAAATTCGTGGTAATTGTCACCCCGGTAAACACATTTTGTTTCATTACAACTAACATCCCTTTTACCTAAAATAAAACCCGCCATTGTTTCAAAATAACCTTCTAAAAATTTACAATACAAAGGATGAATAGAAAAATCTTTTAAAACCAAAATTAAATACTTTTCTTTTTTATTTATTTCAGGTGTCTCTAAAATACCAAAGTTGAAATGAGTTTTCCAATAAATAGGAGAGCTTTTATATCCTTTCTCTAAAGATATAAGATATTTTATAAAAAATTTTACAATAAAAGAAAGTTTAGGAACATTTCTGCCTAATTCTTTAATTTCTTTTTCTTTCCAATTTAAAACTTCTGAAAGAGAAAAAATTATTGCCAGTTCAAGTCCTATAGGATACATTTTTACCGGCGAAATTTTGTCAAGATTTATATTAAAACCATATGATTGTATTTTTTCTTTAATTTTTTTCAGATCATCTTCTGAAGCTTTCGCCTTTAAATAATTAAATATCGCTTTTGCGCAAGCTCCTTTTACTTTTTTATTTTGATCTTGAAAAATATTTGAAATGTCGAATTGCTTATTTTTCATAAATTTTTATTCAAATTTAATTATAAATTCATGGTAAGGATCACCTTTTGCCATACATTTTGTTTCTTGAACGGAAAAATTTTTCCCTTTTATCACATATTGAGCTATTCTTTGGAAATAACCCGCATAAAATACACAAAGCACTGGATAACAATTATGATATAATTTTACCTTAAAGTATTTTTCTTTACCATTATATTCTGACTCTAAATAACCTTCGGTAAAATGTCTTTTCCAAAAAATTGGAGCAATCTTTACCACTAAGCTTGGTGAAATAAAATATTTCATTAGCAACTTTGCAATTAGAGAATATTTCGGCGCTGTATTTCCCATTTCGAAAATATCCTTATCATTCAATGAAAATGTTTCTTTAAAAACTAAAATCACTAAATCGGCTAAATAAGTCGGCACATAATCAAATGGTTTTAATCTTGCCAAATCTATTTCAAATCCTATCTTTTTTAGCTCATTTAACACCTTTTTTACACCATCTTCTCCATACTTTATTTTTATAAAATTAAAGTGTGTTCTTATT